>CAIXKQ010000169.1 GCA_903920065.1 uncultured Actinomycetes bacterium | reverse complement strand
AATCTGAATCAAAGAAGAAGCTAGAAGCAGCAAAGAATAAGTTGGAGCAAGAATTAGGTAAGAAGCTGGACGAAGCAGCGCTGAAGAAGTTGGAAGAAGAAGCGCAAAAGGAGCTGGATGAGGAACAGGAGAAAGCTGATAACGAATCGAAGAAGTCTGCTCAAGAGTTAGCCAAGAAGCGAGCGCTGAAGGCAGCGAAAGAGAAGGCTGACGATGAGGCTGAGGAGAAAGCGGAAGTAGAGGCCCAAAAGAAGGCATTGGAAGAAGCGAAAAAAGATCTCGAAGCTGCCAAAAAGAAATTAGAAGGCGATTCGAAGAAGAAGCTTGAAGAAGCTAAGAAGAAGGCGGAAGAAGAGACGAAGCAAGATTTAGAGCAGGATAAGAAGCAGCTTGAAGCAGATACCAAGAAGGAACTCGAGCAGGATAAGAAGCAGCTTGAAGCAGATACCAAAAAGGATTTGGCAGAGACCAAGAAAGAGCTCGATGCCGATGTGAAAAGTAAAGTTTCTGATGCTAGCCAATCGGAAGAGGCAAGAATACAGGCGATTCCTGCCGCTCCAATTGTTGCAGAAATCGCAAGTAGTGCTGCGGTAGCAGCAGCTGCTATCGCCGGCACCGGAGAAGTAGCTAGCGCCCCAGTTGAAAAAACTGCAATTAAAGCGACCTACGTGTCAGCCGCAATTAGTGCAGGCGGCAATAAAGCAGCTCTCAAGTTTGAGAATTTAAAGGTTGGCACAAAGATAGTCATTTCAATTAAACGGAGTGTGCGATGATGAAAAAACTTCTATTAATAGCGTTGTTATTCCTCAATTTTTCAACCATCCCTAGTTTTGCTGTTGACGAAATCACAGAACTCACGGCTACTGGTTCAAATGCGGATGTACTCATTGAACTTCCAGAGGATCTTCCCCCTGGTTATCACTCCACAGTTGTAGAAGTGACTGATCCCGATACCGGAGACGTTTCTGAAGAAAACATTATTTTCTGTAAGAATAATTCTGGAGAAATTCATTGGGATAACATTTGCCCTGATCTTGATATTGTCGTAAATCCAGAAACACTTGAAGAAGTGAAGGAAATTGATGATCTTCCAATTTACAACCCGGAAAAAGAATTAGAAAAAACAGCACAGACCCAGGTAACCGGATTTGCAGCGCTCAGCGCTCTCTCTGCTGGTGGCGCAGCGATGGGTGCGGTGGTTGCCGGCGGTATGTCAGCAAGTGGTATTTCACCGGGTGGAGCTGGACCAGCAGGAACTCCATCAGGTGGAAATACGGGCGGAGGATCCGGCGGAAGTTCCGGTGGAAGTCCTGATTCACCAAGCAGAAGTAGTTCTGCGGTGCGAGGCAGCACAGCGGCAAGACGTGAAGAAGGTGTTTTGAATCTTCGACCAGAAGATGTTTCGAGTGAGGATCTTGCGCACTCTGCGCACGCAAAGCAATCTGGGGATTTTGAATTCTCTAGAATTGATTATGCAGAACAAGGATTTGGCGATCGCTCTTTCACATGGAAGGCCCCGCTTACAAATGCTCTAGATGCAGCGGTTATTGGATCAACTCTACGAGTATCTAGATTTGCACCGCTATTCGGAAAAATTCTCAATGATGCTAGTTACCTCCGAGCCATGTTGGGATCAGTCTCTTTCTTATCGGTTCCTTTGGGCATTTACCTTGCAGTTCAAACGCTGATTTCAAACAATCAGCAACCAATGCCACCAAGTTGGCAACTCTTTGCCGCGATGGTGGTTCTCAGTATTTTTGAGGCGCTCGGTGGATTCGTTGCGGCATTTGTATTTGCTGCCGGAGTCTTGGTATCAGGAAATGCAAATTCGCTCAGTGAAGTTCTTACGGTGCTTGCCATCGCTGCGATGTTCTTGAGTCCTTCAATCTTGGCGGGATCATTTAGACCCTTCCGCAGAAAGATTAACCAAAATGAAAATCTCTGGGAGCGCGGAATCGATTATTTGCTTGCCGCGGTTCTCACGCACTGGACTTTTGTTGGTTTCATTAATTCACTCAATATTATTGCAGCCAAGCAATTAGCGATCACAGGTCACTCGTCAAAGATTGGATTTATCATTGGCATGGGAGTCATCGGGCGAATGATTCTCGAAGATCTTGCCACGTATCTCTACCCGGCTCGTTCATCAAAATTTGCCGTAGTTTCACCTAAGCCTTCAAAGCGTCAGCAGTATATTTCCAACATCATCAAGGCATTTATTTTCGGCCTTGTAATGGAATCTTTTCTTGGCGTAGGGATTCCGCTTCTGATTGGTACCTTCCTATTTATTCTTCCAAATATTCTAAAAATTTCTTTCGGTCACGTTCTTCCTAAAAGCAGAATCCTGCACTTCAGTTTGCCAAAGGGTGGCGTGCGCATCGTGGTAATGACCCTTTTGGGATCATTGTTTGCCAAACTTTCCGAGAGAATCTTCATGAATCCCGAAGATTTCCTAACTTGGGGTTTTGTACTACTAAGCATTCCGGGTTTTATTCTTGGTATTTTGGGACTTCTTTCTGATGACAATGGCTCTGGGACATTTCAAAATCATAAAGTGGGAGTGTGGATCTATCGCATCGGTGGAATCGCTATCTTCTATCTCATTGTCCAGATTGCAATCGGCAAGGATATTCTCGAAGTTATACGTAACTTGCCAAACTTCTGATTTCAGTTTTAGTTATTGGGGCTTGAACCCCTCCAATCAAGAGTTATCTGCGCGCGGGAAAACTACTTCATCAAGTATCAAAATAATTGATGTAGCTACTGGCACAGCAAGCAAGCCACCAAGAAGTCCAAGAAGCATCTGAAACCTCCGTGAAGATGCCAGAGAAAGCCGCCGTATGTAGTTCGCGTCCGGCTTATAGGGCGACTCTTCTTTAGTTTGTCTATAAACTTCCTCGCATGACTTTTCCAATTGTAAATGGCTTACGGAGTATTGAATTTGGCAATCCTGGAGAATCCCGTGACAAACTTATTTCTTTCATTCTCGATGGCAACAAGCGTGCAACCGCAGGCACACTCCAATGGGATTATGTCGCAGAGAATGAACCGATAGAAGCAGTGGGCGAGAAGTTAGCGGTTCTAGATAACCAGAATCGACATGTGGCAACCATTCAAGCAACTCGTGTGGAAGTAAAAAGATTTGTAGATGTCCCAGATGAGTTTGCTCTAGCAGAGGCTGAAGGTGATTTAAGTGGTGATGATTTTAGGGCTAGTCACTATGACTTTTGGACGAAGAATGGATCACCAATAACAGATGAGACCGAGATAGTTCTGGTCTACTTCGACTTAGTTGAGGATCTCAGGCATTCTCTGTAGTTCCAGCTTATAGGGCAACTCTTCTTTTTATTTACTCTGCAAGGGTTGAAGTGGCGATGCTGCCAAACTTATGAAATTCTTTGCCAATGAGACGGCTTCCTATTTTACTTTCGATTGCTCTCCTTTTCGGATTTGCTCCAAATTTCCCAGCTCAAGCATCAGGTCCCTACGATGCTTCATCTGTAATGTTTGCGCAGATGATGATTCCCCATCATCAGCAGGCGGTTCTGATTTCGAAATGGGCGCTCAAGCAGGGCAATAACGCTGCAGTTAAAAAGCTTGCGGCAAGGATTATTGCTGAGCAAGGCTCTGAGATTGCACAAATGCAGAAGTGGATTCCTGGTGATGACATGACAGGAATGGAGATGCGTTCGCATATGCAGGGAATTGTCAGCGCCGCAGATTTATCGAAGTTGAAAGCTGCTCGCGGAAAAAAGTTTGACGGTCTCTATTTGGTAAACATGACCATGCACCATCAGGGAGCAATCGCTATGGCTACCCCTTTGATAAAGTCTAAGAATTCAGAAGTTGCTGCATTGTGTAAGAGCATTATTTCTGGCCAGAGTGCTGAGATTAGTGAGATGCGTCGAATCATGATGACGGGAAAATGAGTCAACTTCAGCCTATAGGGCGACTCTTCCTTAGCTATTAGATACTGCGAGTAACTGTGCATCTATGTAATACTTTCACCACCGTGGCTTGGTATTAATCGGGACTTGGTTAATCACCAAGTCCTTTTTGCTTTCCATTGCAACTCTCAAGTTATGTGCAATAATTCTCATGCACTTCGGGTTTGGTAGTAATCGGGACTTGGTTAATCACCAGGTCCCTTTTGCTTTTCCACATTCATCATTCATCCACAAGCCCCTTCATCACACCGTTTCGATAATGGGTATCGGCCTAACTTCACTCTCGTGATGGGGGCGTGTTGTAATTGGCAGCCTGTTGATTTACCAAGTCATTGGAGCGGGTTCAAATCCTGTCGTCTCCACCACAGTCTTAGTTACTGCAGTTCGATCTATTGGTAATGGTCAAAAGAGTTGCAATAGCTGTGCATGGGAAGGGCCTCGAGAGATCGGGGCTCTTTCTTTTTCTACTCAGGTTTATCGGGCTACTTTCTTGATTTTTACTATGTATGGGGTAAATCTGTGCTCACTGGTGCTTGTAATAAGGCACTGGCGTGAGTACCTTTCCTACGATGCAGCCTAATCAGAATGCGCAATTGGTAGCGACAGTGGGCCGCAGTCCTCGCCAGTTAGCTTGGCGTCGATTTAAGGCAAATAAAATTGCAATTCCTTCTCTGGTTGCTTCACTATCTTT
>CAIXKQ010000168.1 GCA_903920065.1 uncultured Actinomycetes bacterium | reverse complement strand
CTTGCATGGGATGGCGTTGCACTTGCCGTCTTTGCATCAGGAGATCAGATAAAGAGCGATTCGGCCACAACTATTGCAGCACTTGAATCGCGCGGAATTACAACCTGGTTACTCACAGGCGACAATGTTGAAAGTGCAGCTTCGGTTGCCCAGCAAGTGGGAATTAGTCCTGATCGAGTTCTTGCCCAGGTGCTGCCAGAAGAAAAGTTGGCAAAGGTTTCTTCACTACAAAGAGATGGCCACCGAGTGTTGATGATTGGTGATGGCGTTAATGATGCCGCAGCTTTGGCTGCTGCTGATCTCAGTATTGCAATGGGTACCGGAACTGACGTTGCAATTTCCACTGCTGATATTACGGTGATGCGGCCAGCGCTGATGAGCGTCATTGATGCCCTTGATTTATCAAAGCGCACCCTTTCAACCATCAAAGGAAACCTCACTTGGGCATTTGCCTATAACGTAATTGGGATTCCAATTGCCGCAGTTGGGTTCGCTTCACCTATGTATGCAGCAGCTGCCATGGCTATCAGCAGCCTATTTGTCGTGACGCACTCACTGAGAATTAGATAACAAGCACAAAACCCAGATACTTCGTCTATCAGTTACTTCATTGGTAGCGGGGGCAGGATTTGAACCTACGACCTCTGGGTTATGAGCCCAGCGAGCTACCGAGCTGCTCCACCCCGCGTCGGAAGCGCAATCATAAGCGCAACTACAACACATCACCAAATCGGTGATGTGCGTAGGTGTAATTGACTACTTGCGCGATTGTGCAGCGAGTGCAGCAGCGATAGATGATTTAAGTCGATCTTGTGCGCGACCATAAGCTGAGAAGTCGCCCTTAGCAAGTGCGGCTTGTCCATCTGCAATTGCTTGCTTAGCACTTTGTAGCGCACTTGCAAGATCAGCAGAACTGTTGCTCGTTGTGGGATTCGATGGTGATGATGATGTTCCCGAGTTTCCACCGAATACTTGATCCAGTGCGCCCTTGAGCGAACTATCAAAACCAATCACATCTCCAAATGAAACCAAGACTTTCTGAAGTAATGGATATGCAGCCGAGTTAGCTGTCGCTGTCACATAGACAGGTTGCACGTAGAGCAAACCATTTCCAACTGGAAGTGTGAGCAAGTTGCCGAGAACAACATCAGACCCGCCTTGTCGCAGTAGCGAGAGTGCATTTGCAACTTCTGGCTTCGCTTCAAAGTTCGATGCAACTTGAGAAGGTCCTGCGATATTTGTGCTTCGTGGCAATTGAAGGACGGTGATTTTTCCGTAATCAGCTCCTGCCGTTGAATTAACTGCAGCGAATGCTGAAAGGTTTTCACGTCCACCTCGTGGAACGAATGGAGTTGTTAAAGAGAATGCAGGCGTCTTTGCACCAGGCATCTGTACGGTCATGTAGTACGGAGGTTGTGCACCAGCATTTGCTCCAAAAGTAGAGGGATCGCGCGGCACGCGCCAGAAATCTTGTCCACCGTAGAAGGCAGCTGAATTGTTCACGTGATATGAACTAAGGATGTCGCGCTGTACACGGAACATATCTTCTGGATAACGGATATGGGCTAAAAGCCCCTTAGACATGGTGCTCTTTGCCTTTACCGTATTTGGAAATGCCTTCATCCAAGTCTTCAACACAGGATCTTTCTCATCCCACTGATAGAGCGTGACACTTCCATCGTATGCGTCAACAGTGGCTTTGACGGAGTTACGGATGTAATTCACCTTCTTATTAGCTTGAGGAGTGACAGATGTAGAATTTGCGGTTAACGCATCTGCAGTCGCTGTCGAAAGTGATGTTGCTTGAGAATATGGATAGCCAGCACTTGTTGTGTATCCATCGATGATCCATGTGACTTTGCCATCAACAACTGATGGATATGGATCTCCATCGAGGGTAAGCCATGGGGCAACCTTTGCTACGCGCTCACGAGGTGAACGGTTGTAGAGAATCTTGGAATCGGCATTGATCAGGTTAGAAAGCAAGATTCGCTGCTCTTGATACTTAATTGCAAAGAGCAACTTATTAATGGTGCTTCCAACGGCAACTCCACCAGTTCCTGTGTATGTGTAATTCTTCTGGCCATTTGCAGAGCTGTCATCTGGGTAGTCGAATTCAACTGGAGATTCAGTCTTCTTTCCACCAATAATTGAGTAATCAGGAACATTCTCACCAAAGTAAATGCGAGGCTGGAACTCGCCTAGGCCTTTAGTTGGTGGCAGATCCCCGACTGCAAAACTTGGTTTTCCATCTGCATCCACGGTATTTGCATATGCTGCAACATAACCAAAGCCGTGTGTATAAACCAGGTGATCATTGATCCAATTTCGACTTGGGTTGCCATCAATATTTAGTTCGCGAACAGCTACAACAGCATCACGAGAAACTCCATCGATTGTGTACCGATCGATATCCAGTGACTGTGGGAATGTGTAATAAGGCTTAATCTGCTGAAGTTGACGAAAAGTTGCAGAGATTACATTGGGATCCATCAATCGGATGTTGGCAATTGTCGCCGCATCTTTTGCAAGTTGGCCAGCACTGGTAGATAGCGTTGCGTTGTAATCCTGAATCTCAACTCCATTGAGGTCATAGGCAGCGCGGGTAGCCTTGATATTGCGCTCAATATAGGGAGCTTCTTTAGATGATTCAGATGGTTTTACCTGAAATTGCTGAATCGCAGTTGGATAAAGACCAGCGATCAGAACTGAAGAGATAACAAGTAAGGCAGTGCCTGCTGCTGGCAATAGCCATGAGCGACGGACGATGTTGGCAAAGAAAAGTAGCGAACACACAACGGCAATGGCAGCCAAGATTGCCTTTGCGGGCAAAAGCGCATTGACATCGGTAAATTTAAGTCCAGTGATGAGTGTGCTCTCTTTAAGTGCGAGGGCAAAGCGATCAAACCAGTAAGCAACAGCTTTGAGTAGAACAATGAGTCCGAGCAAGATAGAGATCTGAACTCTGGCTGCAACTGTTGTGCGGTCAGTTTGCACAGCAGTGCGAATTCCGCCATACATGTAATGAACAAAGGCACTTGCAATTGCTGCCAAGATAAGAGTGGAAATTCCCCAACCAATCAAGGCCTGAAAAATTGGGAGTTTAAAGGCAAAGAAGGAGATATCAAGATTGAACTGGGGATCCTTAACGCCAAAATCAGTTGAGTTTCTAAAGAGCAACCATTCGCGCCAGAAGGCCATTCCGGAAGAACCTGCAAAATAAGTAAGGACTAGACATATTCCGGCAAAGACCAATAGTCGAATTGGTTCAATCTGGGCGCGTAAACGTTCCAGGCCGTTAACTTCAATACTTGTTGGAACATAGAGCGGACGAGTTCTATATGCGATGAAGATATTGAGTGAGATTACAAATGAGGTAATCAATCCGATTAGAAGAAAGAGTTGAATCTTTGTGACAAGAACCGTTGTCCAGACGGATGTGAAATCTACCGATTTAAACCAGAGCCAATCGATATAGAAGCCGCTGAAGTAAAGCGTTGCCGCTGCTAGTGCAACTAATATTCCGGCAGTAATGACAAGCGGGCTACGATTTCTATTCATGCCGTTAGATTAGTGCACCCCTGGACGCCTCGAAAATCGGAATTCCCCCCATTTTTAAGGGCCATATATGCCTGCTCTAGGGTTGAAACGGCAATAACCTGCAAACCTTTTACTTCTTCTGAGATCTCATCGCAGTTTTTCCGGGAGATGAAAAGTAGCTCGGCGCCAGCTGCGCGCGCCGCCACAATCTTCTCCTGGACGCCGCCAATTGCTCCCACCGCACCTGACTTTGAGATTGTTCCGGTTGCTGCAATCTTTCTTCCCTGCAAAAGATTCTCAGGTGCTAGTAGCTCTACTAGACCAAGTGAGAAAATCAGCCCACCACTCGGGCCACCAGTATTCTTCAAGGAAACTTTAAGAGATGCATCGGTAAGCCCAGCAAGGTTTAGCTCTGGATATTTCTTGGCAAAGAGTTTCTTCGTTGCCACAATTGCCGAACTTTGCGATTGCTTCATCTCTTTCGCACCTTCTGCTGATTCAACTTCGTCATCTGTCGCCTTGGGATAAATAACAGAACGCGGGGTGACAACGCAGGTCGGCTTCGCCCAACACGTAAGAACTTCAAATCCCAGAATTATCGATTGGGGGTTAGTGACCCAGATCGATAAGAGAAACATCTGACCATCGACGGGATAAGTTTTTACTGAATCAACTTTGAGCATCTTTGGAAAGAGTGGGTTTCCTTCACCAGGATTAATCAAAACGAAATTAACGGGAAGCACGAGGGGGGCTATAAGAAATAGCGAGATAAGAATTCTGGTGATCCTAGAAGTCCGTCTATAACCTGTTCTGGCAAGCGCGCGGGGGGCTCGAAGAAGTGGAATTCGAGGAGTGTGCATAAATTACGTGCTAGTTATCTCGATGTTCTGGGACTTGTTCTTCTGGCTTTTGGGCTTCGGGTATCGGGGTTTCGGTACGGAAAGAATCTTGAAAGCGCTGGAAGTTTCCGACTGATCTCGTCGTTTCTGATTCAAATCTTCCTTTAAATTTCGAAATCCAGAGCACATAGGCAAGTCCACCGATGAGCGCACCTGCCGGAACTACCCACCAAATCAAGGCAGCAAAGGTGCTGCTGCCGGCGACTAGTGCAGAGCTATTGCCAATGAGGACCATAGAAAAGAGCCTACCTGTTCTGGGAAGAAAGTGCTGACTCTCATGGTTGCAGTAAATCTAGATGTATTAGATATTCAGACTGCTCATTTCGATACATCTGAATAGACTCGAACCGGAAGACAGCGCATGAAGAGGAAAGAGGGTTACGCATGTCACCTTTTGGTTTTACTCCAGATGATGGAGATGAAGAAGATAAGAAGCCTGAAGATTTTTCAGCGATGATGCGCCAAATGCAGGAACAAATCCAGAAACAATTTGAACAGATGGGAATAAACCCCGCAGGCTTCGTCAATCCATTTGCTGCCTTTGCTAGCGGTAGTACAGATGCACTTCCCAAAAATGTCGTGCGAGATACGGCAAAGAAATTTGTGCAAGCGCAGGGCAGTCAACCAATCGGCACTAAAGATGTCAGTGTGGTTGCTAGCGCTTTTGAAATTTCTGATCTCTGGCTCAACGAAGCAACGCACTTTCCAGCTACACAATCCTCTTCTTCCCCACGCGCGGTGAGCCGCCTCGATTGGGTGGATCTCACACTCGATGGTTGGCACCAGACAATGGAGCCACTTGCCACCGGCCTCTCCACTGCAATCTCAGGGCTACTAGATGAAGCATCAGGAAGCTCAGAAGAGATGGCCAACTCCATGGGCGCCATCACTGGTCTCTTGCGCACATTTATTGGTTCCATGATTGCCACTCAGTTGGGCCAAGCCATTGGCTCAATCTCGGCATCGGCCACAGGTGTGCACGATGTTGGCCTGCCCTTACTTACCCCGGCGCACCCAGTACTAATCCCGGAAAATATTGAAAAGTGGAGCACCGATCTTGAAATTCCAAAGAGTGAGGTCTATATCTTTCACGCACTTCGGGAAGCTGCGGTAGCAAGATTATTCGAACATAATCCTTGGATCGTTGCCTATATTCGCAGTGCCATTGTTGATTATGGACGCGGAATTCATATCGATATGGATGCCATTCAACGTCAAGCCGAAGATGCAATGCAGAACTTTGATCCTTCCCAGATGAATCCGGAATCTGGCGAGAATTCATTTTCGATTGCACTTAATAAAGGGATCTTTACACCGGAGGAAACACCCGCACAACGTGCCGCACTTTCTAAATTAGAAACAGTACTTGCACTTGTCGATGGTTGGGCTGATGAAGTCACCACACAAGCAGCCGGTGATCGCTTGCCAGCACTTGCCCAACTTCGCGAGATCCACCGGCGCCAACGTGCAACGAATGCGCCATCACAACAACTCTTTTCCTCACTTCTTGGATTGCAGGTAACTCCTCGACTTGCACGAGAAGCGAGCGCTTTCTGGCAGAAGATTCGCGAAGTCAAAGATATTGCAGCTCGCGATCAGATCTGGAGTGGCATTTTGCCAAGTGCCCAGGAGTTACTTGATCCTGAAAAGTTCATGAAATCTGCCCAGATTCCAGATGACCTCAGCGGCCTGCTCTAAAAAGCCCTAAAAGAAAAGCGAAGTCCCCGGGCGCACATTTTAATATCTGCCTTCCCCTTGCAGATATCAAACGGTTATCCGAGGACTTCGT
>CAIXKQ010000167.1 GCA_903920065.1 uncultured Actinomycetes bacterium | reverse complement strand
GTCCAACGCGACCACACCCATTATTTATTGGTTTGATAGCAGCGGCGGTAGCAGCGAAAGGCTGATCATGATCGTTGGTGTTCCCAAGGAAATAAAGGTCCACGAATCACGAGTCGCAATTACCCCCGAAGGCGTTTCCGAGTTTGTTCACGCAGGACATTCAGTGTTAATTCAAGATGGTGCGGGTATTGCATCAGCAATTACCAATGATGATTTCATACAAGCAGGAGCAACTATCGTTGCAAGTGCCGATGATGTGTGGCAAAAGGCTGACTTAGTTCTAAAAGTTAAAGAGCCGATCGAGGTTGAGTATTTGAAGATGCGCAAAGGGCAGACACTTTTCACATATTTGCACTTAGCTGCATCAAAGGTGTGCACTGATGCTTTAGTTACATCGGGCACAACTGCAATTGCTTATGAGACTGTTGAAGTAAATGGAATGTTGCCTCTATTGGCACCGATGAGTGAAGTTGCTGGTCGCTTGGCCACCCAAGTTGGCGCAACGGCGCTGCAAAAGCCACATGGTGGTCGTGGCGTACTGCTTGGTGGAGTTCCAGGTGTTGCTCCCGGCCGTGTTGTTGTCATTGGCGGGGGAGTAGCGGGATTGAATTCTGCTGTTATCGCACTTGGTATGGGCGCGGATGTCACAGTCTTTGATCGCTCCATCAGCAGATTGCAGTACATCGATACCGTCTATGGCGGCCGGATTAAAACTCTTGTTGCATCTAAGCACGCAATCGAACGTGAAGTAAAACAAGCAGATCTAGTAATTGGAGCAGTGCTGGTTCACGGCGCGAAAGCTCCGAAGCTGGTGTCTAACTCACTAGTTGCGCAAATGAAGAGTGGCTCCGTATTGGTCGACATTGCTATTGATCAAGGCGGATGTTTTGAGGATTCGAAACCAACAACACATTCAGAGCCGACTTATTCAGTTCATAAGTCTGTTTTTTATTGTGTTGCCAATATGCCAGGCGCCGTCCCGGTTGCGTCGACATACGCATTAACAAATGCAACGTTGCCATATGCACTTTCCCTCGCAAATCTTGGGTGGGAAGCGGCATGTAAAAAAGATCCGAACTTGGCAAAGGGTTTAAATGTTCATGAAGGTAAAATCTACTATTCAGCAGTAGCAGAAGCACACGGTTACCCAAGCGTTGAACTTTGATCTAGCCGCGACATCCTTTCTCAATCATTTACAGATTGAGAGAGGTTTGGCAGCCAATTCGATCGCTGCTTATCGAAGAGATTTAACTAAGTTTGCACTTTTTCTAAATGGTAAGTCACTCTCTGAGGTTGATCCTGAGACGATAACTGAGTTTGAAACGACATTGCGCGAGGCTAAATTGTCAGTGGCGAGTATCAATAGAGTTGATTCAACGTTGCGGTCGTTTTTCAAGCATTTACAACAAGAGTATGGGTATGCGGATCCGACATTGGAGATTGCGCCGAAGAAATCGGCAAGGCGTCTTCCAAAGGCATTGACTATTGCGCAGATAGTTTCCATGATTGATGCAGCACTTCGTGATGGTCAACCAATTACTGTAAGAGACCAAGCCATGTTGGAACTTCTCTATAGCAGTGGCGCCAGAGTGAGTGAATTGATCGGTATCAATTTGAATGATTTGAGCACTATTGAAACCGTTGATGGCATTATCACTACTTTGAAATTGCGCGGTAAAGGATCGAAAGAACGAATTGTTCCTCTGGGATCTTTTGCATCAAAAGCAATTGACAACTACATGGTCAGAGTTAGACCCGAATTGGCTGCAAAGAACGCCAAGACAACTGCGGCACTATTTCTCAATTCGAGAGGATCAAGAATTTCTAGGCAATCTGCCTGGCAAATGGTTCTAGATGCAGCGCAGGCAGCCGGAGTTACTGAGCACGTCTCACCGCACGTATTCAGACATTCATATGCGACACATTTACTAGATGGTGGCGCAGATATTCGAGTTGTTCAAGAGTTGTTGGGACATGCATCAGTTACTACAACGCAGATTTACACGCTCATTACTATCGATAAAGTGCGCGAGAGCTATTCAATGGCTCATCCGCGAGCCAAATAGATTTGTTATAGACCGCGCAAGCGACGAGCCAAAATACTCTGATCGCCCTTTGCTTCAAGATCGGCGATGATTACGGCAATTGATTCACGAACGATGCGGCCACGATCTACTGCAAGACCTAAATCTCCGCGAAGTTGTAGTCGAGCTTGATCAAGATCAAAGAGTTCATCTGGTGAAAGATAAACAGTAATTTTTTCATCGTGGCGTTCGCGACCTGAAGGGGAACGATCAACAGTTGTTACGCGACGACGAGCAATTGTGCGAACACCCTTTTTAGATGATGGTGCTATAGGTGTTGCAATGGCTGGAGCGACTAGGGGAGCAGCTACCTCTTGTACAGGTTGTGATGGCACCGAAGTAAGTGCAGGTGCTGTCGAACGAAATAGTTCATCTGCTCCTGGAAGGTTTGCTCTGCGTGTCATCGTGCGCCTCCTCTGGCGATAAGTTCTCGTGCTAAACGTCGGTATGAAGCTGCGCCACCAGATGATGTCGCATAGGTTGTAATTGGTTCGCCAACAACAGTTGTTTCTGGGAAACGAATTGTTTTTGCAATGATTGTTTCAAACACATCTTCAGGGAACTGTTCAAGGATCCGCTCTAATACTTGACGATTGTGTGAAGTTTTTTTGTCGTACATCGTCGCAAGAATTCCAATAAGTCGAAGATTTGGATTAAGGAAACTCTTCACCTTGTCCAAGTTGCCCTTCAGTTCAATAAAACCATGCAGAGCAAAGTATTCACACTGCATCGGAACGATTACTTCATCGGATGCAACCAGAGCGTTAATTGTTAATTGACCCATTGTTGG
>CAIXKQ010000166.1 GCA_903920065.1 uncultured Actinomycetes bacterium | reverse complement strand
GAGGGCAGTTCCTGACTTCTGGCACCCACGTGCAATTCCGGCAACGATATCTGCAATCCGTTCCGGAATTACTTTACCAACCGCAATGTAGTCAGTCATAAATAGGGGTTCTGCCCCGCAGACAACAAGGTCATCAACAACCATCGCAACTAGGTCTTCACCAATGGTGTCGTACTTTCCTAATTGGCGAGCAATCTCAGTTTTTGTGCCAACGCCATCTGTCGATGTTGCAAGAAGTGGCTGCTTCATGCCTTTGAGCGCAGATGCATCGAAGAGTCCGGCAAATCCACCGATGCCACCCATTACTTCTGGGCGCGAAGTGCGCGCAATGGAAGCCTTCATTAATTCAACTGCGCGATCTCCAGCATCAATATCAACACCAGCATCTTTATATGTTGCCACTACTTATGAACCTCTGTGATTTCTAGGCGCATCTTTCCTTCAGACATATCTGTTGGAATTGCGATGGGATATACACCGGAAAAACAGGCAGTACATAACTTATCTTCGGCGACATTTGTGGCTTCAATCAGGCCTGCCTCAGAGACATATGCCAGTGAATCGGCGCCGATGGAACGGCGAATTTCTTCGACTTCTAAGCCACTAGCAATGAGTTCGGCGCGAGTAGCAAAATCAATTCCATAGAAGCAGGGCCATTTCACAGGTGGGGAAGAGATTCGCACATGGATTTCCAGGGCTCCAGCTTCGCGCAACATGCGAACAAGTGCCCGTTGGGTATTTCCACGGACAATTGAGTCATCGACAACGATGATGCGCTTACCTTCAATGATTTCGCGAAGTGGATTAAGTTTTAATCGAATTCCAAGCTGGCGAATGGTCTGTGACGGCTGGATAAATGTGCGCCCCACATATGAGTTTTTCACCAGGCCCAGGCCATATGGAATGCCAGATTGCTTGGCATAACCAATTGCTGCTGGTGTTCCAGATTCAGGAACTGGAATAACTAGATCAGCATCCACTGGTGCCTCGATGGCTAAGCGCTGACCAATTCGCCCACGCACGGCGTGGATACCCTGGCCAGCAATTGTTGTGTCGGGGCGAGCTAGATAGACATATTCAAAGATGCAGCCTTTGGGATCAGGTGTTGCCCACATCTGCGAACGAATTCCATCTTCATTGATTGCAAGAAATTCACCGGGTTCAACTTCTCGAACAAATGCGGCACCAACAATGTCTAGGGCGGCAGATTCAGATGCAACTACCCAACCACGTTCGAGCTTGCCGATTACAAGTGGTCGAACACCATGGCGATCACGTGCTGCATACAACGTGTGTTCATCCATAAAGACGAGTGAGAATGCACCTTCAAGTTTTGGCAAGACTGCAAGTGCACTTGCCTCCACATTCTTCTCATCTTGCAGACCAATGAGTGCGGTCATGATTTCAGTGTCAGTTGTGGCACCGCGTTCATTCTTTGAAAGGTTTGTCTCTAACTTTTGCACAATTTCAGCAAGAGAGCCGGTGTTTGTTAGGTTTCCATTATGTGCAAGAGCTAACGTTCCATACTTCGTTGGTCGAAGTGTGGGCTGGGCATTTACCCAGGTACTAGATCCGGTTGTGCTGTAACGACAATGACCAATAGCAAGATTTCCAACCAGGGATGCTAAGTCGGTCTCAGTAAATACCTGGGAAACAAGGCCCATATCCTTATAAATCAGGATTCTTTCACCATCAGATGTTGCGATACCTGCTGATTCTTGTCCGCGATGTTGCAGCGCATACAAACCATAGAAGGTGAGCTTTGCTACCTCTTCACCCGGTGCCCATACTCCGAAAACACCACAGGCATCTTGTGGTCCAAGGTCAGCATCGAGCAGATTGTGATTTAACAATCCATCTGGGCGCCGGCTCATGGCGCAATCTTAAGCGGTAGAAGTGAGGTGAGGTCTGCTCGAACACCTGAGGCAGTAATCAGACCTGCCGCCATTGCATCGGCCCAGGTGCGCTCTCCATGTGCGAGTGCGAGCCAGGTCTGGGCATCCATCTCAATCACATTAGCTGGAGTTCCTCGCGTATGCGTGGGGCCATCACCGCATTGCACCGCGGCATAGGGAGGAACCCGCACTTCTATCGCACGCCCTGGCGAGCGTTCGGTCAGAAGTGCAAGCGTTGCTTTTACTTCTTGGAGAACAACTGGGTCGCGCATAGCTAATTAGCCAAACAACTTCGGAAAGGTTTGCGTGTGTGCGGTGTGTAGTTCAGCTAGCGTAATAGCTGCGCCATTGATAACAAGAGCATCTCCACCAGTCACACCAATCTTTGTCAGCGCAATCTTTTGCGCTGCTGCCTCACTTGTGAGTGCATTGGTTTGGGCAGGATCAATTGCCACAACAACGCGACCTGGGCTCTCACTCAACAGTGCAATTCCAACGCTCTCCAATTGGATTGTTGCACCTATGTGATGGCGCAGCACCATCTCTGTCAGTGTTGCCGCTAAGCCGCCCTGGCTTAAGTCGTGCGCAGCAGTAAATATCTTCTTTGTACGACCTGCGACTAGAAGTTCTATCAGGTGCATTTCGCGTTGAAGATCTGCAATCGGTGCAATACCTCCACGTTGATTATGCAGATATGCCCATTCACTTCCAGCCAAGTCTTCCTTTGTTTCACCAAGTAAGTAGAGATCAAGACCAGCACGATCAAAGGACATCGGCGTGCGGGTGCGCACATCATCAATGACGCCAAGTACACCAATGACTGGGGTAGGAAGGATTGCAACAGATCCCGTTTGGTTATAAAACGAGACGTTTCCACCTGTAATAGGTAGTCCCATCTCTAAACATCCATCTGCTAACCCGCGTACAGATTCGGCAAATTGCCACATCACACCAGGATCTTCCGGTGAACCAAAGTTAAGACAGTTAGTGACTGCAAGTGGTTTAGCACCTGCAGTTGCAATATTTCGTGCTGCTTCAGCAAGGGCTAACTTCGCACCCTGATAAGGATTTAAGTAGGACCAATTGGCGTTGGCATCTGTTGCAACTGCCACACCCAAATGTGTCGTCTCATCAATACGCACCATTCCGGAATCATCAGGTTGCGATTGAATGGTATTTCCTTGAACATAACGATCGTATTGATTGGTGACCCATGATTTATCTGCCAAGTTTGGAGTTGCTGCCAACTTCAAAACGGTGGCTTTGATTTCATCCGGCGTTGATGGGATGGGAACTTTTATTACTTCTTTGGCAACCGCATCGATATATGCAGGTTGTGCAAGTGGCCGGTTGTAGACCGGGCCATCATGAGCAACTGTGCGAGGTGGAACATCGACAATGAGTTCGCCGTTCCAGGTAATTTCAAGGTGTTTGCCATCTGTGACTTCACCAATGACATTAACTGTGACATCCCATTTCTCACAGATTTCAAGGAAACGTGCAATCTTGCTTGGCTCCACAATTGCGCACATCCGCTCTTGTGATTCAGACATCAAGATTTCTTCTGGTGAAAGTGATGGATCGCGCAGCGGAACTTTATCTAGCTGCACTTTCATGCCACCTGAACCACCGGATGCAAGTTCTGAAGTAGCACAAGAAAGTCCGGCGCCGCCCAAATCTTGAATTCCAACAACGAGATCTTCGGCAAATATTTCTAGCGAACATTCAATCAATACTTTTTCAACAAAGGGATCACCGACCTGAACTGCCGGACGCTTTGCTGGTCCTTTAGATTCGAATGTCTCTGATGCAAGTACAGATACGCCACCGATTCCATCACCGCCGGTTTTTGCACCGTAGAGAACTACGAGATTGCCGGCACCGGCTGCTTTTGCGAGCTTAATATCGCTATGTTTCATCACGCCTACGCAGAGAGCGTTGACCAGTGGGTTTCCAATATAAGTTTCATCAAAGACAACTTCGCCACCAATATTTGGTAGCCCTAAGCAGTTTCCATATCCACCAACGCCAGCAATGATTCCGGGTAGTACGCGACGAGTATCCGGCGCAGCTGCTGGTCCAAAACGAAGTGGATCCATGATTGCAATTGGCCGTGCACCCATCGTAAGAATGTCACGCACGATTCCACCCACACCGGTGGCAGCGCCTTGATATGGCTCGATGAATGATGGGTGGTTATGAGATTCAATTTTAAAAGTTACTGCATAGCCTTGACCGACATCGACAACGCCAGCATTTTCACCAATACCGACCAAGAGCGCATCACTTTTGACTGCCTTCTCGCCAAATTGCTTCAAGTGAACCTTTGATGATTTATATGAACAATGTTCAGACCACATCACTGAATACATGGCGAGCTCAGAAGATGTGGGGCGCCGTCCTAGAATCTTTTTAATGCTTGCATACTCATCTGCTTTCAACCCGAGTTCTGCAAAAGGTTGAGTTGCATCTGGATTTGCTTGGGCGATAGCAACGGTGTCAAGTGCCATTAGCCCACCAAAGTTTTCAATACTGAAGTAAAGAAGCCCAAACCATCTGCTGATGGTCCAGTCAGTGAATCAATTGCATGTTCTGGGTGAGGCATCAGACCAACAACATTGCCACGTGCATTAGTGATACCGGCAATGAGATTGCGAGATCCATTTGGATTTTCTCCCACATATCGAGCAATGATGCGACCTTCACCTTCTAGCTCTGCCAGGGTCTTGTCATCGCACATATATGCGCCTTCGCCATTTTTGAGCGGGATCAAAATTTCTTGACCTTGGGTATAGGAAGAAGTCCATGCAGTGTTTGTATTTTCAATCCTAAGTTTCTGATCTCGACATAAGAAATGTAGCTCGTGATTACGTGTAAGTGCCCCTGGAATCAAATGTGCTTCAGCAAGTACCTGAAAGCCGTTACAAATACCCAGAAGAGGCATCCCGCCATTAGCTGCATCAATAATGGGCTCCATCACTGGAGAAAAGCGCGAGATAGCACCACAGCGAAGATAGTCACCATAAGAAAAACCGCCGGGAAGAATAACCGCATCTACTCCTTTTAAATCGGCGTCGTTATGCCACAAAGAGATAGCTTCACCGCCTGCATGACGAACTGCGCGAGCCGCATCTCGATCATCGAGAGTTCCTGGAAAAGTAACAACACCTATTTTCATAACTCTTACTTCTCCACTCGCACTGTGAAGTTTTCAATGACTGGATTTGATAACAATTTTTCGGCAGCCTTTTCAACTTCAGCCAACTGTGCTGGCGTTGGGTCTCCATCTACCTCAATTTCAAATCGCTTTCCTTGTCTGACATCTTTGGCAAAACTAAATCCAAGTCGTGGAAGGGCAGCAGCAACAGCCTTACCTTGTGGGTCAAGAATTTCAGGCTTTAACATCACATCTACCACGATCTTTGCCATTTTTATCTCCCTAGTTTTCGCTTAGAACTTGCTGCCGGTAATTCGTTCATATGCATCTTGATAACGTTCTGCTGTCTTCGCAACGATTTCTGCTGGTAGCTCTGGTGGAGGAGATTTCTTATCCCAGCCACTAGAAGTCAACCAATCGCGTACAAATTGTTTATCAAAAGATGGTTGTGATTTTCCAGGAGCCCAACCATCAGATTCCCAAAATCTTGATGAATCTGGAGTGAGAGCTTCATCTCCTAGTGTAATTTCTCCCGCCATATTAATTCCAAATTCAAATTTAGTATCTGCCAAAATGATGCCACGCCCACGTGCGAAATCGGCTGCAGTGTCATAGAGAGCAAGAGTAAGCCGGCGCAGTTCTTCCGCCGCTTCTGCCCCGACTATTTTGCTCGCGCTCTGGAAATCTATATTGATATCGTGATCGCCCACTTCAGCCTTTGTTGCTGGTGTGAAAATGCTTGCTGGCAGGGCTGAGCCATCTAATAACCCTGCTGGAAGTGGATTTCCACACACTTCTTGGTTGGTGTTGTATTCCACCAGCCCGCTGCCGGTCAGATATCCACGGGCCACACATTCAATGGCAAACATTTCAAGCGGTTGCACAATAACTGCGCGATCTGCAACAGACTCGGGTACCTCATCAGAGATGACATGGTTAGGAACGATGTCAGCAAGTAATTCAAACCAGAAGAGTGAGAGCTGGGTCAGGATTGCACCCTTATTAGGAATAGTTGTTGGCAATACCCAATCGAAGGCAGAAATGCGATCAGATGCCACAAGAAGAATTTCCCCAGAATCATTGCTATACAAATCGCGGACTTTTCCGGTGCGAAGGTGGTTCCAACCCTCAATCGATGGTGCTGGCGGCGGGCCAGCTACACCGAAGCCGCTCACCGAATAGAGCCGGGCTTGTACTGCGCAGCGGCAGGGCGCGCGGATGAAATCGCCTCAATGCGACTCACAACTCGAGCAACTTGTTGGCGAGCATCGCCAGTAAATTCAAGTGGATTTCCAATGAGTGCATCGAGTGCTGCTTTGTCGAATGGAATGCGATTGTCTTGTGCAATCGCATCAAGGAAATTATTTTGCTTTCCTTCGCGCATTCCTAGTGCTGCCGAAACTGCATGTTCCTTAATCACTTCGTGAGCAACTTCGCGACCGACTCCTGCTTTCACAGACGCCATCAAAATCTTTGTTGTTGCCAAAAATGGTAAGTATCTTTCTAGTTCTGCCGCAATAATGGCCGGGAATGCACCAAACTCATTCAGGACTGTGAGCATGGTTTCAAGTAGCCCATCGATGGCATAGAACGCATCAGGTAAGGCCACTCGGCGAACAACGCTGCATGAAACATCGCCTTCATTCCATTGATTGCCAGCGAGTTCAGAGACCATCGATGCATATCCACGAAGAATGACAGTGAGTCCATTTACTCGTTCACATGATCGGGTATTCATCTTGTGTGGCATAGCAGATGAGCCCACTTGTCCGGACCTGAAGCCTTCGGTGACAAGTTCAGCACCAGCCATCAGTCGAATAGATGTAGCAAGAGAGGAAGGAGAAGCCGTAATTTGAACAAGAGTTGTTACTACATCGTAATCAAGTGAGCGCGGATAGACCTGACCGGTTGAATCTAATACTCGATTGAAACCAAGTTCGGCTGCAATAGCAGATTCCAGTTTCTGATGTGCCTCTGTTGAACCCAATAGATCAATGGAATCTTGCGCAGTTCCAACCGGACCTTTAATTCCGCGCATGGGATAGCGATCTTGAAGTGAGACAAGTCGTTCGTAGGCAAAGAGAAGTTCCTCGGCCGCCGATGCAAAACGCTTACCAAGAGTTGTAATTTGGGCGGGAACATTATGTGAGCGCCCAGCGATGGGTTGGTCCGAGTACAGCGCAGCTTTTGCAGCAAGTGCGGCAAGGAGTGTGACCGTCTTATCGTGAACAATCGAAAGTCCATTGCGAACTTGAAGTGCTTCAATATTTTCGGTCAGATCACGACTGGTCATTCCGGCATGGATAGCTTCATGTCCAGCAAGAGCGTTAAATTCTTCGATACGGGCTTTGACATCGTGGCGAGTAATCTTCTCTCGGGCATCGATAGATGCTAGATCCACCTTTGATATAACTTTTTCATAATCTGCAATCACTGAATCAGCAATCGCATGCCCTAGCTTTGCCTGCGCCTTGGCTACTGCAATCCAGAGTTTGCGTTCAGCAATGATTTTTTCTTCGGGCGCAAAGACTTTGCGCATCTCGGCGGATGCATAACGATCAGCTAATACGCTCACTGGTGCATTCTCCTCCATTTAATTGCCCTTCTCTGCCACCGACGCATTAAGTGCGATATCGCTGCGGTAGAAAGAGCCTTCGAGTGCAATCTGTGAGATGACTCGATATGCGCGGTCCCGAGCTTCGGTGAGATCGGCGCCCATTCCGGTAATTGTCAGCACCCGTCCGCCACTTGAGAGCAACGATGCTCCGTTTTGTGTTGTGCCAGAGTGGAAAATCTGAGTTTTCTCAACTGCCGGATTTACAGTGATGACTCCACCCGTCTTAGGTGATTCGGGATATCCACCAGCTGCAAGCACAACAGTGACCGCACTTTCATCGCGCCAGTGCAGAACTTCATCATCTAGATCATCGGTGGCAGCCTTATAGAGAAGTGTGGCAAGTGGTGTTACCAATCGTGGAATAAGCACTTGTGTTTCCGGATCTCCAAAACGGGCATTAAATTCAATCACTCGGATTCCATCATCGGTCAGCGCTAACCCGGCATAGAGCAGTCCCACAAAGGGAGTCCCGCGCGCGGCCATCTCGGCAATCATGGGTGCTAATACTTTTTCATAGGTTTCTTCAACGATGTCATCCGGTGCCCATGCAAGTGGCGAGTATGCCCCCATGCCACCGGTGTTTGGTCCCAGATCACCATCGAAGGCGCGTTTGAAATCTTGCGCAGGTTCCATCGGCAAAATGTTTCGGCCATCTGAAATTCCAAAGAGTGAAATCTCTGGGCCAGCTAAATATTCTTCAATAACAACACGAGTGCATGCAAGTGCATGCGCCAATGCCACATCGCGATCATTAGTGACCACCACTCCCTTACCCGCAGCAAGGCCATCATCTTTAACGACATAGGGCGCACCAAAAGTGTCGAGTGCTATCTCTATCTCTGATTGCTTAGTGCAAGTAAAACTATGCGCAGTAGGAACACCAGCATCGCGCATGACACCTTTAGCGAAATCTTTCGACCCCTCGAGTTGTGCAGCAGCCTTTGAGGGACCAAAGACGGCAAAACCAGCGCTGCGCAATACATCTGCAACACCATTCACAAGTGGAACTTCTGGGCCAATGACTACTAAATCAACTTCTAACTTCGTAGCTAAATCGCAGATTGCATCATTATCTGTCACAGCAACTGGATGAATTGTGGCAATAGTTGCAATGCCAGGATTTCCTGGTGCGACATGGAGTTCAGTACACGCTGCATCTGCCTGTAGTCCTAGTGCGAGTGCGTGCTCACGGCCGCCGCTTCCAACTAGGAGGATTTTCATGGCTTAGATGAAATCCTTCACAACAATTGTTTGAGTGCGCCCGGGACCAACGCCGATGGCGCTCATTGGTGCACCAGAAATCTTTTCTAGGAAGCTCACGTAATCTTGGGCGTTCTTAGGCAGATCGCTCAACTTCTTAGCGCCAGAGATATCTTCTTTCCATCCTGGAAGATATTCATAAATTGGTTTTGCATGATGGAAATCTGTTTGTGAAGCAGGAAGTTCTTCAACGCGCTTACCATCGATTTCATATGCAACACAGACTGGAATTTGTTCCCATCCAGTTAAGACATCGAGTTTGGTCAGGAAGAAATCGGTGAGTCCATTGACTCGCACCGCATAGCGGGCGATAGGTGCGTCATACCAACCGCATCGACGTGCACGGCCCGTTGTCACACCGACTTCGCCGCCAATAGTGCGTAGCTTCTCGCCATCTTCATCAAAGAGTTCTGTTGGAAATGGACCTGAGCCAACGCGAGTTGTGTAAGCCTTAACAATTCCAATGACGCGATCAATCTTTGTTGGTCCGATTCCAGACCCTGTACATGCACCGCCCGCGGTTGGGTTAGATGAAGTAACAAATGGGTAGGTTCCATGATCGACATCAAGGAGCGTTCCTTGCGAACCTTCAAGAAGTACTCGTTTGCCAGCTTTGAGCGCGTTATCAAGTAAAAGGACTGTGTCTGCCACGTAAGGTCGCAAAATCTCGGCGTAGCGCAAATACTCTTCTAATACATCGTCAACTTCAATATCTTTGCGATTGAAGACCTTGATAAGAACTTGATTTTTATCGCGTAGCGCTGCTTCTAACTTCTGACGAAGAATTGATGGATCAAATAGGTCTTGTACTCGAATTCCAATGCGGTTGATCTTGTCAGCATAGGCTGGTCCGATTCCACGACCAGTTGTACCAATCTTGGCTTTACCAAGGAAACGCTCAGAGACTTTATCGATGGTGCGGTGGTAAGGAGTAATTAGATGCGCATTTGTAGAAATAACTAATTTACTGCAATCAATGCCGCGCTCGGTAAGACCTTTGATTTCTTCAAGTAACACACCTGGGTCAATAACAACACCATTGGCAATAACTGGAATTACATTGGGTGAAAGGATTCCGGAAGGAAGTAAGTGCAGTGCGTACTTCTGATCGCCGATAACAACTGTGTGGCCGGCATTGTTTCCGCCTTGATAGCGAACAACGTAATCAACGCGATCTCCCAACAAATCGGTAGCTTTACCCTTGCCCTCATCGCCCCACTGAGCTCCCAGCAGTACTAATGCAGGCATGGATAAAGCCTTTCCGACTCGTTGTTAGGTTGTTATTTAAGTAGTGATGTTCCGGTGGAGCGAAGGTCTTCACATGCTACGCCAACGCGTGCTGCGATTCCCGCTTCTGCCGCTTTGCCCCACGCACGTGGGTCATAGGCCTTCTTATTTCCCACTTCTCCATCAATCTTTAAGACTCCGTCGTAGTTCTTCATGATGTGATCAACGACCGGGCGGGTAAATGCGTACTGGGTATCGGTATCAACATTCATCTTGATAACCCCGTAATCAAGTGACTCACGGATCTCTGAAAGTAGTGAGCCAGAGCCACCATGAAAGACAAGATCCATAGGCTTACTTCCGGCAGGTAAACCAAGTTTGGCCGCAACTGCCTCTTGCAGAGTCTTTAGAATCTTTGGCTGCAATACAACGTTTCCTGGCTTATATACACCGTGCACATTTCCGAATGTTGCTGCCACCATGTAACGAGCTTTTGCATCTGTGCCGAGAGTTTCAATAGTGAGGAGTGCATCTTCTGGAGTTGAGTAGAGCTTTGCATCATGCTTTGCCTCGATGCCATCTTCTTCTCCGCCCACGACACCAATTTCAATTTCAAGCACGGTGTGAGCTGCAACAGATTTATCAAGAAGTTCGCGAGCGACCTTCATATTCTCTGGCATATCAACAGCTGAGCCATCCCACATATGTGAGTTAAACAGTGGTGACTTGCCTTCCTTGATGCGCTGTGCACCGAATTCAAGAAGTGGGCGCATGAATCCATCTAGCTTCTCTGCTGGGCAGTGATCTGTATGAATACCAATGTTTACTTTGTAATTCTTTGCCACCACGTGGGCGAATTCAGCTAGCGCTACCGCGCCATCAACCATGTGCTTTACCGTTGAACCGGATGCGTATTCAGCTCCGCCCCAAGAAAATTGAATAATTCCATCGGATTCTGCTTCGGCGAAACCACGAATTGCTCCGATGATTGTTTGTGATGAAGAAACGTTGATTGCTGGATAAGCAAATGATCCCGCTTTCGCGCGGTCTAACATTGCTGCATAAACTTCAGGGGTTGCTATTGGCATCTGATGCTCCCAAGTGAGTAACTAGAACTGGTGTAAACGCATCGACGCGGCACTGGGTCTTTGTCAGGCTTACGCCTAATCCAACCACCTACCCCCGCGTAAGAAAAATCGACTCACTTACTACGCGGGAGCGGCCGGGGGCCATAAACCCCTACGGGTGGAGGGTTTTCTGCAGGAAGGCGATCAGCCCCGCTATGAGGGCGGGGTTGCCGAGGATTTTAAGCAGAATTGTAATGATGGCTGCGATTGTCATAATTTTCCTTTCATACTTCAGTTGGATGTGGCGATAGCTGCGAATCATCAGCCTTCATAGATAAGAAATAGGACTCAATCTGGCACTCTGTTGATAAATACCGCTAGAAAAATCTACTTACAAAGGAGTAACCTCGCTTACATGAGTGGCAATTCTGAATCACTAGAAAATCTCTCCACCGAAAATAGATCTTTTCCTCCTTCAAGTGCGTTTGCCGCCCAAGCAAATGCAACCGCTGACCTTTACGCACATGCTGATAAAGATCGGTTAGCTTTCTGGGATGAGCAGGCCAGTGCTCTGAATTGGCATAAGAAGTGGGACAAGACGCTGCAATGGGATTCACCCTTTGCGCAATGGTTTGTTGGTGGTGAGATTAATGCGAGCGTCAACGCAGTAGATAGACATGTTGCCGAAGGTAATGGTGATCGCATAGCTTTTTATTTTGAGGGCGAACCTGGTGATACTCGAACTATTTCTTATGCACAACTACTTGCCGATGTCAGTAAAGCTGCAAACGCACTCACCGAAATTGGAATCAACTCAGAAGATCGTGTTGCGATTTATATGCCACTCATTCCAGAAGCCATCGTTGCAATGTTGGCATGTGCCCGTATTGGCGCAATTCACTCTGTTGTCTTTGGTGGATTCTCAGCCGATGCGCTCTTATCTCGCATTCAAGATGCCGATGCCACATTAGTTATCACCGCAGATGGTGGTTTTAGAAAAGGTGCAGCATTTGCTCTTAAGCCACTTGTAGATGAAGCGCTGAAAGGTGAGACAAACGTTGCCAATGTCTTAGTGGTTAAGCGCACTGGGCAAGAGACCGCCTGGAATGAAGGCAGGGATATCTGGTGGCATGATCTTGTCGATCGCCAAAACCCAACGCATACCCCAGAGTATTTCGATAGCGAGCACCCTTTATTTATTCTCTACACATCCGGAACTACAGCGAAACCAAAAGGAATTTTCCACACTACTGGTGGCTATCTCACCCAAGCCGCTTATACCCACAAGGTTGTTTTTGATATCAAACCTGAGAAAGATATCTACTGGTGCACTGCAGATGTGGGTTGGATAACCGGCCATACCTACATGGTCTATGGACCACTTATAAATGGTTGTACCCAAGTTATTTATGAAGGTACACCCGATACGCCACACAAGGGTCGTATCTTTGAAATTATCGAAAAGTATGGCGTCACTATTTTGTATACAGCACCAACGCTCATTCGCACCTGGATGAAGTGGGGCGATGAATTTCCTAATAAGTTTAATCTCACAACACTTCGTCTTCTTGGTTCTGTTGGCGAACCAATCAATCCAGAAGCATGGATGTGGTACCGCGAAGTTATTGGTGGCAATAACTGCCCAATCGTTGATACTTGGTGGCAGACAGAAACCGGCGCAATCATGATCTCACCACTTCCAGGTGTGACTGCCACAAAACCTGGATCTGCAATGCGGCCATTGCCAGGAATTAGCGCGAAAGTTGTGGATGACAATGGTGTAGAAGTTGGAAATGGACATGGTGGTTATCTCATCCTTGATCAACCATGGCCATCTATGTTGCGTGGTGTATGGGGTGAAACCGAACGCTATAAAGAAACCTACTGGTCTCGTTTTCCAGGAATTTACTTTGCCGGCGATGGTGCCAAGCTCGATGATGACGGTGCTATCTGGCTTATGGGTCGAGTCGATGATGTGATGAATATTTCTGGCCATCGCATTTCTACTACTGAAGTTGAATCAGCACTTGTCTCCCACGAGGCAATCGCTGAGGCTGCTGTGGTTGGCGCAGCTGATGAACTTACTGGTCAGGCAATTGTTGCTTTCGTTATTTTACGAGGCGGAATAGCCCATGCCGATGGTGATTCACTCGTTAAGGAGCTACGCAACCATGTTGCCAAAGAAATTGGCGCTATTGCAAAGCCTCGTCAGATCATGGTGGTCAATGAACTTCCTAAGACCCGAAGCGGCAAGATTATGCGAAGGCTGTTAAAAGATGTTGCTGAAAATCGCGCCGTCGGTGATGCAACGACTTTGGCAGATCCCAATGTGATGAAATTGATTTCTGAAGGTTTGAAATCCTCTAAAGACGAGGATTAGCGAGAGCCTTCTCAACTTCTTTCTTGATATCGGCGATCACCTTAGGTGCATGGTTACTTACTTGCAGATAGAAGCGGCTCTCAGAAACTGAGTTCTGCCCTGCTGGCCATGGCGCCCACAATAAAATCGTGCCGATTACGTAAAAGAGCAGCACGTACTTGCCCACTTCAAATGCACTTCCCAAAAGTGAATCTGCCAGCCGTAGTGGTCCGCGGATGACGGTGACCTTAAGGCCCTTCGCAATCTGTGTTCCTACAAAAGCAGCTCCGTAGGCACCGACGATGATTGCGATGATGAGCCAACCTGATTGATCGTATTTAACAACCAGATACATCGCACCTACGCCGCCAGCGATGAAGAATATGGTTCTAATTACTGTTGTGACCAGACCGTTCTTATAGCCATTGAAGAACGCACCAATGGCAACAAGTGTGAAGATAAGATCAAAAATCATTTCACTCCCAAATACTTTATCGCTGCTAGCTCAATCTCTTCGGTCGACTTAAATGGTCCATATTTCTTGTAAACAACTTTGCCAGATTTATCTACCAGCCAGGTTACAGGCACGCCCATTCCAAATTTGCCACGAGTCGCTCCAGTTGCGTCATAAAGAATGGGCCATGAAATTCCGTGGCTTTGAATAAACTTTCTCACGCTCTCCATGCTTTTTTCTTCCACGGCAATTCCCACTAGATCGACTTGATCGCTGTATTTGGCTGAGAAGTGAGCGAGGTGCGGCAACTCTTGCTTACAGGGTTCACACCATGTTCCCCACACATTAATAAGCGCTGGGCCGCGAATGGAATCGGCGGCGATTGCGCTACCGCCACCAAGACATTCCAGAGGCGCACCTGTTCCAGCTTCGACTTTAATTTTTTGACAATCCACCACTACGCCTTTAACTTGAATAGGTTCTATGGCAGAGCAGGCAGTGAGAGCCAAAAGAAGTACAAAGAGTCCAGAGAGTTTCTTCATCTGAAATCCTTATCCGTCTTAACCAGTAACTTCGCTTTCGCCTTATCCATTTCACCAATTCCAAATGATGGGCAAATCTTTGCGACCGGACATGCACCACACGCTGGTTTACGAGAATGACAAATACGCCGGCCATGCCAAATCATTCGTTGAGAAAGATTCGTCCATTCTTTCTGCGGGATGAGTGCACCGACTTCATGCTCAACTTTGACGGGATCCTTCGATGTTGTCCAAGCAAAGCGTCGCGACAACCGGCCAAAGTGGGTATCAACAGTAATTCCTGGAATACCAAATGCGTGTCCGAGTACGACGTTGGCGGTCTTTCTTCCTACACCAGGCAAGGTAACGAGCTCTTCAATGGTGGCTGGAATTTTTCCATCAAAATCTTCAACAAGTTTGGTTCCGAGGCCTTTGAGATGCCTTGCCTTTGCATGATAGAAACCAGCAGAAAAAATGTACTCTTCAATTTCAGCAAGTGGTGCTCGCGCGTAATCTTTCGCCTTCTTATATTTTTTAAAGAGTGCTGGCGTCAGGGTATTAATTCTCTTGTCGGTGCATTGCGCTGATAGAACAACTGCCACCGTTAACTCAAGCGGGTTTGTAAAATCTAGCTCGCAGCGTACCTCTGGGTAGGTCTTGGTCAGGATCCGATAGATAGCCCGAGCGTTGCTTCGATTTTCACTATCGGGGGCCATGCGAGTAAAGTACCGATGTGCCCCAAGAAGATGAAGTCGTACGACGCGCCCCGCTATTTACCGCCCTCGATGATGCTCAGGCAGCTTCGCTGCGCGCTTCAATGGATTCAGTCAAGATCTCCAAGGGCGGCATCCTCTTTAAAGAAGGCGATGAGGGTGAACATGTCTATGTCATCTTCGAAGGCAAATTAAAGCTAGGTACATCTAGCGGTGATGGACGAGAAAATCTCCTCTCGATTCTTGGACCAGGTGAGATGTTCGGTGAACTCTCCCTCTTTGATCCAGGCCCGCGCACCTCAACTGCCACTGCAGTTACTGATGCAAAACTCTTTTCGCTCAGTCACGAAAAATTGATTCCTTGGCTTAAAGGAAATCCAGAAGTATCACTTCACCTGCTCACTCGTTTAGCACAACGCTTGCGTCGCACCAATGAAGCCGTTGGCGACTTGGTCTTCTCTGATGTTCCAGGCCGCGTTGCAAAAGCACTTATTGATTTAGGTACCCGCTTTGGAAAGCAGAGCAGCGAAGGTTTATTTGTTCATCACGACCTGACACAAGAAGAGCTCGCTCAATTAGTTGGAGCATCACGCGAGACGGTAAATAAAGCACTCGCAGATTTCGCTGGCCGTGGCTGGCTCAAACTCGATGGTCGCGCAGTGTTGATTACAGATCTAGAGCGCCTGGAAAAGCGCGGAAAGTAATTACCTTACTTCGACAGTTAACTCGACCTCAACCGGTGAGTTAAGCGGAAGTTCTGCAACACCTAACGCGCTACGCGCAGCAACTCCAGCATCTCCCCAGATATGCATAAAGAGCTCTGATGCACCATTGGCAACTGCTGGCTGAGAAATAAATCCGGGTGCACCGTTGACGTAACAGACAATACGAACAACTTTCACAATGGAATCTACGGGTGCAACAAGTTCAACAGCAGAGAGCGCATTCAGTGCACAAATTTCAGCAAGTGCCTTAGCTTCTTCAACGGTGATATCTGAGCCAACTTTTCCTTCGCGCGCAATCTTTCCATCAACCATCGGAAGTTGGCCGGCGGTGAAGACAATGTTGCCGGTGCGCACTGCTGGAACATAGGCAGCAAGTGGCTTTGAGGAAACTGGAAGTACTAGCCCTTTTTCGGCCAACTTTGCCCGGACATCAACGCTCATTACTTAATCTCACGCTTCATATATGCAACGAGTTGTTCCCCGCCAGGTGCTGGAATAACAGTGACAAGTTCCCAACCATCTGAGCCCCAGGTATCAAGAATTTGTTTAGTTGCATGTGAAAGTAGTGGAACTGTTGCATATTCAAACTTCATTTGTTGTTGCCTCTCCGTGCTTAATTGGCTAGCGCTGCTTTGACCAGTGATGAAACGAGTGCACCGTCTGCTTTTCCTGCGATCTGTGGCTTTATTGCTCCCATAACCTTACCCATATCAGCTGGTCCTGCTGCGCCAGTTGATGCAACTGCAGCAGCGATTAACTTCCTAATGTCATCTTCGGAAAGTTGTGCTGGCAGATACTTGGCAATGACTTCACCTTCAGCTTTTTCTTCCGCAGCTCTATCGGTGCGTCCAGCTTTTGCAAACTCTTCTGCAGCTTCGCGACGCTTCTTGCCTTCACGAGAAAGCACGGTAATGATTTCGTCATCAGAAAGAACTCGTGCTTCTTTTCCAGATACCTCTTCGTTGGTAATAGCGGTCAGAACCATTCGGATGGTGCCCGATACAACTTTGTCGCTGCTACGAATTGCCTCTGTCAGGTCGCTCTTGAGTGTCTCTTTTAATCCCATAGCCGTATCTTCTCATGCCCCACTATTGTTGGTTAATCATGAGTTACGTACTCCGCGAGGCCGAGATGCCTATCTTGCCGGCAGGCCACGCAGATATTCGAATCCTTCATTTTTCTGACCTCCACCTCACGCCAGCTCGAAAGAGTGAGATTGCAGATATTAAATCCTTTGCCTCACTCAAACCTGACCTTGTTATTAGCACTGGTGATTTCTTGGCTCATAAGCACGCTGTGCCTGTGGTCTTAGATGCACTCGACTCGCTCTTAGATATTCCTGGGCTCTTTGTCTTTGGATCTAATGATTACTACGAACCTGTGCCGAGGAATCCGCTTAAGTACCTACTTCCCAACCATGGAAAGCGTATACACGGCCCCGAACTTGCCTGGCAAGAACTTGATTCTGGTTTGCAAGCGCGCGGTTGGAAGAACCTCAACACTTCGCGCGCAATGGTAACCATCAACAAAACAGTGATTGAAGCGCGTGGCACAGATGATGCACATCTGGAATTTGATGATTACTCACTCGTTGCCGGGCAACCAGAAAAATGTCATGTCGCTATCGGTGTTACCCATGCACCATACCTGCGCATTCTTAAGGCAATGTCTGATGACAATCTCGATGCGATATTTGCAGGTCACACTCATGGTGGTCAGGTTCGCCTGCCATGGCCCGGTGGATCAAAGGCGCTGACTACTAATTGTGATCTGCCCAATTGGCGCGCCCGTGGATTAACGGTTGTGAAAGGTGAACCGCTTCTTAATGTTTCTGCAGGTATGGGAACTGGGCCATTCTCGCGAATTCGTGTTGCAAGTCCACCAGAAGTTTCTTTGGTAACTCTGACCGCTGGTTTCTAATTAGTTATTGAGTGCTGCAATATCAGCATCAACCATCAGTTCGGCTAGTTCTTTCCAGTGAGTACTCGCACTCCAATTAAGCGCCTTCTTCACCTTTGAAGGATCGCCAATAAGTGCATCTACTTCCGTTGGACGGATGTATTTCTTATCTGTCTCAACATGATCTTCCCAATTAAGCCCAGCACGCGAAAACGCTGCTTGCGCAAAATCCTTCACGGTGGCTCCCACACCCGTTGCCACTACATAATCTGATGGCTTATCTTGCTGAAGCATCAGCCACATTGATTCCACATACTCTTTTGCATAACCCCAGTCGCGCACTGCGCTGAGATTTCCAAGAAATACCTTCTCTTGCTTGCCAGCTTTAATGGCAGCCACTGCACGTGTAATTTTACGAGTCACAAATGTTTCGCCACGACGTGGGGATTCGTGGTTAAAGAGAATTCCATTTGTTGCATGCAGCCCATAACCATCGCGATAGTTAACTGTGCACCAGTAAGCCATCAGCTTTGCCGCCGCATATGGTGATTGCGGACGGAAAACAGAATCTTCATTCTGTGGTGGTGGAGTTGATCCAAAGAGTTCGGAAGTTGATGCTTGATAGAAACGAATATCAAGATCGGCAGAACGTATTGCTTCAAGTAATCCAACCGCACCGACGGCATCCACCTGGCCGGTGTATTGCGGCATAGTAAATGAAACTTGAACGTGTGATTGCGCACCAAGGTTGTATACCTCAGTTGGTTTGATTTCACGGATGAGGTTAGTTAGTCCCACTCCATCGATGAGGTCGCCATAATGCAGGAATAGCTTTGGGTTCTTCTCATGTGGGTCTTGGTATATGTGGTCAATGCGTGAAGTGTTAAATGTAGAAGAACGGCGGATGAGGCCATGTACTTCATAACCTTTAGCTAACAAGAACTCTGCAAGGTAGGAACCATCTTGACCGGTGACGCCGGTAATTAATGCAACTTTTCTACTCATCGTCGCGCTTCTCCCTTTGCAGTTGCATCTTTATACCAAGCGATAGTTGATGCGATTCCATCTCGTAAGGAAATCTGTGGGGCCCAACCTAGCGATTTCGCCTTCGAAACATCAAGGACCTTACGAGGTGTGCCATCGGGTTTCGTCGTATCCCACGCGATTTCACCGGTAAAGCCCGCTAATTGCGCCACAAGTTGCGCCAATTCCTTAATCGTCAGGTCTTCACCTGTTCCAATATTCAGATGCTCTTTTGCATCATAGGTATTGCCCAAGTGCACCACTGCCGAAGCTAAATCATCGACATGTAAAAACTCGCGCTTAGGTGAACCTGTTCCCCACAACGTTTCGGTAGCAACGTTATTCTGCGCTGCTTCGACAAAGCGGCGAATAAATGCTGGCAATACATGCGATCCCTGTAATTCGAAATTATCACGTGGGCCATAGAGATTTGTGGGCATCAATGAAATCCAGGTACGGCCATACTCTTTTCGAAAAGATTTAATGAGTTCTATTCCAGCAATCTTTGCAATTGCATAGGCAGAGTTGGTCTCTTCAAGTGGGCCGGTGAGTAGATATTCCTCTTTAATTGGTTGAGCACAATCTCGTGGATAGATGCAGCTAGAGCCAAGAAAAATAAACTTTTCTACATCTGCCGCGTGCGCTGCCTCCATCAGGTTGCTTTGAATACGCACATTATCGGAAAGGAATTCAACGGGATATGCGTTATTTGCACCGATACCGCCAACTTTGGCAGCAGCATCAACAACCAGAGATGGATTTACTGATTTCAGGAAGGATGTTGTGGCATCACGATCGAGCAGGTCGACAACTTTTCGGTTGATTGCAACCACTTCGGCGCCGGTGGCCTGATAGGCCCGCACAATTGCAGAGCCAGCAAGGCCAGTACCGCCTGCGACCACGATTGTCATGGTCAGAGTCTAGTTCTGCTTCCTCCGTTTATTTACTTTTGGGTGAATTCAGCAGCAAGTAACTCTGCGATTTGTGCAGTATTTAACGCTGCGCCCTTGCGCAAATTATCACCACATACAAAGAGGTCGATTGACTTTGGGTTATCCAATGACTGACGGACACGGCCAACCCAGGTCGGATCAGTTCCCACTACATCAGCAGGTGTTGGAAATTGCATCTTCTCCGGATTGTCATAGAGAAATACTCCCTCCGCCTTTTTTAGGGCCGATTGAGCTGCTTTGCGTGTGACAACTTTGGAAAAGGTTGCATGGACTGTGAGTGAGTGAGTAGTAATAACAGGAACGCGCACGCATGTTGCCGCCACCTTAAGTTTTGGCATACCGAGAATCTTTCGTGACTCGTTGCGAACTTTAAGTTCCTCGGATGAATATCCAGCTTCTTTAAGAGAACCGGCCCATGGAACAACGTTCATGGCAAGCGGTGCTGGAAATGGTCCTAAATCAGTAATGGTGCCACGAAGATCTTCGGTTACTGATCCAAGATTCTTACCAGCAACCTTTGAAATCTGATCGTGCAGCGCATCAATTCCAGGTTGCCCAGCACCCGATGCTGCCTGATAGGAAGAGACCACAAGTTCTTTCAAGCCGAACTTCTTATCAAGTGCACCCATGGCAACAATCATGGAAAGTGTTGTGCAATTCGGATTAGAGATAATTCCCTTTGGACGCTTCTTTACTTCCTTCGGATTAACTTCTGGAACAACGAGTGGAACTTTCTTATCCATGCGAAATGCCCCGGAGTTATCAACGACAACAGCTCCACGCTTTGCGGCAATTGGTGCCCACTCGGCTGAGATTTCATCTGGAACATCGAACATGGCAATATCAATTCCATCGAAAGCCTCTGGTGAGAGTGCGACAACTGTGAGTTCTTCACCGCGACACATCAATTTCTTTCCGGCGCTGCGAGCAGATGCAATCAGGCGAATTTCACCATAAACATTTTTACGCTTGCTCAAGATATCGAGCATCACTGTGCCGACCGCACCTGTTGCTCCCACTACTGCAAGTGATGGAAGTTTCTTCGCACTCT
>CAIXKQ010000165.1 GCA_903920065.1 uncultured Actinomycetes bacterium | reverse complement strand
GTCAACAGACCAATCTGCAACTGATTGCCTCCGAGAACTTCACATCACGCGCGGTACTTGCTGCCCTCGGTTCAACGCTGTCGAATAAATATGCGGAAGGTTATCCAGGCAAGCGTTATTACGGTGGGTGTGAAGAAGTTGATAAGGCTGAAGTCATTGCTATTGAGCGCGCGCAATCTCTCTTTGGTGCAGAGCATGCAAATGTGCAACCCCATTCAGGTGCCAGTGCAAATATCGCGGTCTATCAAGCATTTACTAAGCCTGGAGATACCGTCCTTGCGATGTCACTTCCACATGGTGGCCACCTGACCCACGGATCTAAAGTTAACTTTTCCGGTAAATGGTTCAACATCGTTTCTTACGGTGTGCGCCAAGACAATGAGCTCATTGACTACGACGAACTACGCGACTTAGCTATTGCCAATAAGCCGAAGATGATCTGTTCAGGTGCAACGGCTTACCCATCGCTGATTGACTTCGAGAAAGTGCGCGCGATCTGCGATGAAGTCGGTGCAATCATGTGGGTAGATGCTGCTCACTTCATTGGACTTGTTGCCGGTAAAGCAATTCCTTCACCTGTGCCGTATGCAGATGTTGTTTCATTTACTACTCACAAAGTACTGCGCGGCCCACGTGGTGGAATGATTTTATCCAAGGCAGAGCACGCGGCAGCAATTGATAAGGCAGTCTTTCCTGGCATGCAGGGTGGTCCGATCATGTCGGCAGTTGCAGGCAAAGCGATTGCACTTGCAGAGTGTGCAACTCCGGCCTATCAAAAGTATGCAAAAGATGTCATCGTCAACGCACAGTCATTAGCCAAAGCCCTTGAAGCAGAAGGCATGCGCGCCGTTTCTGGTGGAACCCAGACTCACTTGGCGCTCATTGATATTCGCTCAACCGGAGTCAATGGAAAAGTAGCTGACGAGCGTTGTGGTGCGGCCGGCATTGTTCTTAATAAGAATTCCATTCCTTATGATCCAGAAGCACCATCTGTTACTTCAGGTATTCGTGTGGGAACACCAGCAACTACAACGCAGGGAATGGGAACAGGGGAGATGAAGACAATCGCATCTCTGATTGCACGCGCCATTAAGACAGATGATGCATCGGCACATGCTGCGATTAAATCTGAAGTCCACGCTCTTACCGCACGCTTTCCCATCTACGAGGCGTAAGTAACCCTCTGCAATGCGTGAGTACCTAGTAACCCTGCTCTTAGCGGCAGCGCTGTGCTATGTAATTACTCCATTTGTGCGCACCTTGGCGATTAAGGTTGGCGCCGTTGCCCATATTCGTACTCGCGATATTCACACAACACCAACTCCACGGTGGGGTGGCCTTGCCATGTGGCTTGCGACGGCGATTACCTTTGCCATGGTCAACCATTTATCACTTGTTGGTAAATCTTTTGGCCGTGAATCACTTGGAATATTTCTTGCCGCCACGTTATTGGTTGCAATTGGATTAGTTGATGATCGTTTTGAACTCGATGCGCTGACAAAATTAGCGGGCCAGGCACTAGCTGCCGGAATATTGCTCATCTTTGGTATTCAAGTCTTGTGGTTACCCATCAACGGGGTTATCACCTTGCCACCGAGCATTGGTCAATTAGTGACTGTTTTGATAGTCCTGGTAACAATAAACGCAGTTAACTTTATTGATGGGCTAGATGGTTTGGCAGCCGGCATCGTGGCAATTTCTGGGGCTGCTTTCTTTGCCTTCGCCTATCTGCTCGCCGTTGTTTATGGCTTTAATCGCGCAGGTGCACCATCTCTGATTACTGCAGTGATTATTGGTGTGTGTATTGGCTTTCTGCCACATAATGCACACCCTGCCAAGATCTTTATGGGCGATTCAGGCTCCATGTTCCTGGGCTTACTACTTGCAGCTTCTGCAATCACATTAACCGGCCAGATTGATCCCAATGCAATTTCTGCCGAGAAGCTAGGCCCCACACTGCTTCCACTCGCTCTTCCCTTTGCAGTCCTTGCTATTCCACTTATTGACCTTTTTTCGGCCATCATCCGCAGATTACGTGCGGGTCAATCTCCATTTAGTTCAGATAAAGAGCATATACACCATCGATTATTGCGTGCCGGAAATTCACATTTGCGTACTGCGCTGATTATGTATGTGTGGACTGCAACTATCGCACTGCCGGTTGTTGTTTCGGCATTTGAGCCGCTTTGGGTATCAGCACTCGTTGCTGGCCTCATGCTGGCATTTGCGATTTACTTCACAAGAAGTGGAGGGCGTAAATATGAGCAAGCAAAAAAGTAATGAAGCACAGCTTTTGCGAGGCGCCCTCATTCCAACGTTGCTTGTTGGTCTGATTGCAATTGTGATTTCCGCTTTCATCCAAGGGCTTTCCGGATTTTATGGAGCGCTCCTTGCGCAAGCTGTCGTGCTGATTTATTTCTTAGTGCATATCTTTGTTTCCAAGATTTCACGCAATCTTGATCCCATGAGCACTATGGCACTTGCCATGTTCTCCTACTTTGCTAAGTTCCTATTGCTCGGAGCGTTTTTATGGGCGCTGACCACCTATACCGATCGTTCCAGTATCGACCGAACCAGCTTTGGCGTCACTGCCATCGCCCTGACCTTCGCCTGGTTAGGCGGAGAAATAGCAAGTTATTTAAAGTTGAAAACTCATCTACCATTACCCCATGACCAACGAACCAGCTAACCGCCGCGATGAGAACGCCCTATGGTCGATCTTTGGCTATCTCGTATCAGGGCTACTTTTCTGGGGGGGAGCTGGCTGGGCGGCAGACCATTTCCTCAAGACCACCTACTTCACCCTCGTGGGTCTTTTGGTGGGAGCCGCGGGCGCGCTCTACCTCGTCTGGCTGCGATTTGGCCGCGAGTAGGTGAGGCGAACCATATAAATCCCCAGGCTTTGGATTTCACAGGGAGCCGGTTTTGCCCATAAGGTAAGCCTGCTTTACCGCTTCCCCAGCGACTGATTGACAACCCTTTTAGAGTTTCAAGGAGTGTGTGTGCGCGCGTTTGTTAACTTATACGCAGCTGGTGATGGATTCGTCCCACCAAGCACTAACGACTTCAACCTTCCTCCACTTTCTGAATCAATTCCTTGGCTGACTAAGCCCGTTCTACTTGTCTTTCTCTCCGTAGCACTTGTTTCAGTTTTCTTCATTCTCTCTGCCCGCAAAGCGGCAGTAGTACCTTCAAAGCTGCAATTTGCTGGGGAAAGCATCTACGCCTTTGTGCGCAATGATCTCGCCCGCGATGTCATCGGCCATGAATTCATGCGCTTTGTGCCATACCTATTTACACTCTTTACTTTTGTTCTTACTAACAACATCTTTGGAATCGTTCCGTTCTTGCAATTCCCAGCAATGTCACACGTTGCCTTCCCATATGTGCTTGCACTCTTCTCATTCGGAGTCTTTCACTACGTAGGTATTCGTAAAAAGGGTCTGGGTTCATACCTGAAAGAGATTGCCTTTATGCCAGGTGTGCCTAAGGCTGTTTACATCTTGCTGACACCTATTGAAATTGCCACATTCTTCCTCGTGCGTCCATTGACGCTCTCACTTCGTCTCTTTGCAAATATGTTCGCGGGCCACTTG
>CAIXKQ010000164.1 GCA_903920065.1 uncultured Actinomycetes bacterium | reverse complement strand
TTACCCATTTCAGCTATGAGCTTCTTGGCACCTTCTAGATCACGGTCTGCAATTGCAACACAAGCACCCTCATCGAAGTAACGCTGAACAATGGCGCGCCCGATTCCTGATGCACCACCAGTTACAAGTGCGATCTGTCCCGCAAGCGCCTTTGGCTTAGGCATACGACGAAGCTTTGCTTCTTCAAGTTCCCAGTATTCGATGCGAAACTTTTCAAGCTCTGAGATGGGCGCATATGTTGAAAGAGCTTCAGCTCCACGCATCACATTGATGGCGTTGACGTAAAACTCTCCTGCAACGCGGGCTGTCTGCTTATCTTTGCCATAAGAGAACATGCCGATTCCTGGAACCAGAATAATGAGTGGATCTGCCCCACGTATTGCTGGGGATTCCTTGGTTGCGTGACGGTTGTAATAGCCAGAATAATTCGCGCGATATTCCTCGTGCAAAGTGTGAATACGAGTGATTACTTGCTCAAGATCAGCACTTGGCTCTGTATCAAGGACCATAGGGGAGACCTTGGTACGTAAGAAGTGATCAGGACATGATGTGCCAAGCGCAGCGAGTTTTTGCAGTGACTGGCTAGCGATGAAATCTAATACGACATCTGAATCAGTGAAGTGACCAACCATGCGTGCATCTTGTGAAGCTATGCCTCGCAGGATGGGAGAGAGTTGTGCGGCGCGCGCCCTACGTTCTGCTTCCGGAAGCGCCTTGTATTTAGCGATACTCGCACCAAATGGATCTGCTTTGCCATTTGCCTTAATGAAGTCTTCTGCCTTCTTGATGGCATCAAGTGAGCGCTTCTCGCACTCATCAGAAGTATCAGCCCATGTAGTTAAGCCATGGCCCCCGAGAATGCACCCTTTAGCGTTCGGGTTTTCTGCGGCAATCTTTGCGATATCCAATCCAAGTTGAAATCCAGGTCGGCGCCAATCCACCCAGAGAATTTCATCCCCAAAACATTTCTTGGTGATAGTAGGACCATCGGTGGAGGTAGCAAAGGCAATGATGGAATCTGGATGTAAATGATCAACATGTAACTTATCTACCAAACCGTGCATCGAGGTATCAATGCTCGGGGCGGCCCCACCTTTACCGAAGAGGCAGTAATCAAATAGCGCAACCATTTCATCTTCACGTTGCTCACCAGGATAAACATTTTTAAGCTTGTGAACTTTATCGGTATAGAGAACTGCTATTCCTTCTTCTTTAAGAGTGCCGAGGTCGCCACCGGAACCCTTGACAAAGATAAGGGAGGTTGGTTTACCGGAAATTGGATCAGTAATCGTTGCCTTCGCCGATGTATTACCACCGGCATAGTTAGTCACTTTCGGGTCAGCACCTAAACGATTAGAGCGAGAAATCAGTTCGTTAACTGCAGGAGTTAACTCAGATAGCTTTTTAATTATGCACCCCACCCAGCTTGATTGCCGCCGACTCGTGAGTCAGCGATTTTCTTTAGATAACCAGAAGCTTTAAATGCCTTCATAGGATTGGGATCAATTCCCTTATCGCTGCGCCACTCTTCAAGAAGCGGACGGACGTCAGTGTTGTAGGCATCCATAAGAACACCGTTAGCCTCAAGCACATCACCTGCAGCTTGCGCAGCTGCGAGTGCGCTCTGGTCAACTAATAGCGCCTTTGCAGCAGCCTCTTGAACATTGAGAATTGAGCGAATTTGCCCAGGAATTTTTGCCTCGATGTTGTGGCATTGGTCAAGTACAAACGAAACAGGCGTTCCAACGTCGAATCCGCCGTTGATATTGACTTCGTGCAGAATGCGGAATAGCTGGAATGGGTCTGCAGCTCCAACGATCAAGTCATCATCAGCGTAGAAACGTGAATTGAAATCAAATGCACCAAGCTTCTTTGCACGAAGTAAGAAGGCGACGATAAATTCAATGTTTGTTCCAGGAGCATGGTGTCCGGTATCAACGCAGACCATGGCACGCTCACCAAGTTGTAGACAGTGAGCGTAGGAAGTTCCCCAGTCAGGAATATCAGTGGTGTAGAAAGAAGGCTCAAAGAACTTGTATTCGACAAGCATTCTCTGGTTGCCAGTCAGGTGGCTATAAGTTTCGTGAAGTGATTCAGATAAACGATCTTGACGAGAGCTGATGTTGTCTTGGCCCGGATAGTTAGTGCCATCTGCAAACCACAACTTCAAATCTTGGGACCCAGTGATATCCATGATTTCGATGCACTCTAAAAGGTGGCGAACTGCTTTCTCGCGAATCTTCTTCTCAGGGTGACAGACTGATCCCAACTTGTAATCATCATCTTGGAAGGTGTTGGAGTTAATTGTTCCTAGCACGACGCCTAGATCTTTAGCATGCTTGGCAAATTTTGCGTAATCCTCAACTTTGTCCCAAGGAATGTGCAGGGCAACGCTGTGAGCAGCACCGGTGTACTTATGTACCTGTGCGGCATCTTCTACTTTTTCAAAAGGATCACGAGGAACACCTGGCTGACCGAATACTTTAAATCGAGTTCCAGAATTTCCGTATGCCCATGATGGAGTTTCGATTTGTAGTCGGTCAAGAACTTTCTTAACGTCCGCCTTTGATGCCATGCTGCGCTCCTCTAGTAGTGGATGTAATAGAATTTATTGAAGAAAAAAGACTTGCTCAAGCTTGATAAATCCCTGATCTGCATTAACGCCTTCAAGATTTTCAAAGAACGGCGCCATATCTTTCTGCCATTTATCGTTAATTTCAGTCTTGCCCATCCCTGCCAGTGCTGCCTCTAAATTAAGTGTTTCGAAATATCCAAAAAGTGAGCCATCAGCACGATCGAGGAATATGGAGTAATTACTCCAACCAGTCGAGCGAAGAGCATCGAGCATCTCGGGCCAGACCTCGGTATGTCTGCGTACATACTCATCCATCATCTCTTTACGTACTTTGAGACGAAATGCGACTCTCTCCATGGGATTCTCCTTGAACCGTTTTAAGCAGTTAGCTAAGGCTATTGATTGAGTTTAAAGGCGTCAATCGAGCGCGAAAAGCGAATCTGTTCAAGAGACAAAGTAGCCAGACTCGCACTAAATCCTGTATCGTTTCAAGTGTTCAATAGGTTTTGTTCAATTCTAGGGAGATATTTGTGGCAAGTATCAGAGATGTGGCCAAGGCCGCTGGCGTCTCTCTGGGCACTGTCTCTAATGCGATCAATCGACCAGAGGTATTGGCACCACTGACTCTGCGCAAAGTGCAAAAAGTTATTGAAGATATGGGCTTTGTTCCAAATGCCTCCGCCCGCAATCTGCGCGCAGGGCGAAATCGGGTAATTGGATTAGTCGTCCCTGATATTTCAAATCCATTTTTTACTGCGCTTTCTATGGGTGTAAACGATGCTGCCTTTGCAGCAAAGTATGTTGTGATTTTATGTAATACAGATGAGAGCACAGATAAAGAGAGTCAGTATCTTGAAGTACTCAGCGCTCAAAATGTAGAAGGAATTTTGATCACACCGGCTAGGGAGACTATTCGAGCTCTTGCCAAAGTTGCCGAAAAGGGAATTCGCTTGGCTCTAGTTGATCGTCCCGCGCTCGGTTTGCAAGCATGTAGCGTTGCAGTGAACGATTCATATGGCGGCTC
>CAIXKQ010000163.1 GCA_903920065.1 uncultured Actinomycetes bacterium | reverse complement strand
GCAAGCCTTGTCTTTAACGTTGAGGTGACAGTCGAAGGCGATGGCTCAGAGGTGAAAGCACGCGGAGTTAATGACAAGCCGGCAAATACTGCTCCACTTCGTTATACCGCGGCAGATGAAAATGGTGTTGTGACATCTGGCGAAGTTTCTCGCAATAGCCCGTGCCCATGTGGCTCTGGCAAGAAATTTAAGCGCTGTCACGGCGCTGCCTAATTCTTTTTAGAGCAAGCGCAGAGCGGTGCAGAGCCAACGTCCGTCAACACCTTCAAAACGAATAACAATAGCCCGAAGTCGATTTCCAAATCTGACCGTCACCGTTGATTCACAAATGCCATCTAGTGGCTCTGATTGATGGATACTTCTAATCTTTCCAATTTCACTCTGACTTCCAGTCTTGCACAGTAGCTCCATATAGATCACTCGGTGGCATGAGCGAATCAATTGCGCTGGTTGCCTGCGACCGGCCCAAATTTCAAGAATGCTCACAATGAATTTCATCGTCCATTGATGTAGATCTGGCAGGTCTATGGCCGAAGACGGAATAGGCATCTCATCCTGCTCAATCTCTTCCCCAAAGGTGGATGGAACTAGATATAGCTTTGCCACTTGCGAAGGCATGACAGGTGCGGGAGGAGCAAATAAATCTAGAACTGGATGGTTCCATAGTGCCGGATCTTCAGTACTTGAAATTAATTGCAGAAAAGGCTTAGTGCGTGGAATGGGTTGGGTGTAGGTATCTGTTGTCATGGGTGCACAGTGGAGTCTCTCGCTCATGTAGTAATCAGCTAGAAAGATGAAATGCGCTCATCCTTTCGCTGTACTGTGCAAAAAGTGAGATCTGATTTGCGCCCTGCCTTTTACTCTGCCGCCATGGCCCTAAAGAAGCAGAAGAACCCACGATTTATTCTCTCTATTTCACTTTTCATAGCAGCGCTCTTGGCTTCCTTTCTGATGTCCGTTGCAGCAAATCAGAAAGAGAAATATTGGGTGGCAAGTAGGCCGATTGCATCAGGAACAGCTATTGATAGCAGCGACCTTAATCTCATCTCAGTCACACTGGGTGCAGCTCGTGGAAGGTATGTATCTGCCAACTCCGATCCCATCGGTCTGATTTCACGGCGCATCATTGCATCGGGTGAGTTAATTGAAGTTGACGCGCTGACCAACCAATCAATTACTGCGAGGCAAAAGCAGGTTTCGCTGAGTATGCGTTCAGTGGATATTCCATCACAAGTCGGTGTTGGAGAGATTGTCAGCCTTTATCAGTTACACGATGAAAAAAGTGGTGAAAGTTTGCAAGCCCCCACCTTCATCCTCGGAAGCGTCTTCGTAGTTTCAATCGATAGGAAAGGATCTAATTTCGGGGGAGAAGTGGCAATGACAGTGTCTATAGATGGTGAATTTATCGCTGACGTATTAGCAGCGACCACTAGCGGTCGTTTGGTTGCTGTGCGCACACATGGCTAAGTCAGAACACACAAGTGCGGTTACAGCGATTCATGGTTCTGACTTTGAAAGCTTTGCGGCAAGTACCTTATTTAGCCAAGGATGGAGCGTCTTATATCGGGCACTGGATTGGGTATCTCTCAATGAGTTTTTGCAGGGTTTAGAAAGTCCGCCAGATGTATTACTTATCTCCACGGATTTAGAGGGTCTAGATCACCAGTCTCTTCATAAACTTGCAAATAACGGAATGAGAATCTTTATCTTTCGAAGAAGTGATGCAGATCTAAGCCAATTTCCAGATTCCTTTGCCGAGCCCACCGTTGCCCTCGAGTTAATTGCCATGATTCGCGGTTCTATGAGAAGACCGATGCTCAGAGTAAATGAGCCAATCATCGAGGTGACTCGAGCACATGTCCTGGCAATAGCAGGTGCCCATGCTGGCGCTGGCTGCACATCGTTAAGTATTAACATCGCAACTGAACTTAGCTTGCTAGCAAAGAAAGTTCTTATCATCGATGGCAATGCAAGTGCTCCAGCTATCGCAATTCTTTTGGGGCAACAAGGGTTGAACTCGGCGAAGAGCTTCCAAAAAATTGCCAATAATCTGTGGGCACTAGAAGTCACACAAGAAAATACCGCTGACTCAATTGCGTTATTAGATGATGCCAAGATGGAGTTTGATTACATCATCATCGATACCGGTGTGATTAACGAACTTGCGCAAGTACTTCGAGGCCAACGCTGGACTGGTGAGATTTTGGTCTGGGTCACTTCCCACGCCGATGAATTATGGATCATCTCAAAATCTAACCGAGTAGGAGTCGAGCGAGTTCGCAAGATTTCACATGCACTTTCACAAAATTCTATGAAACCAGCAATCTCTTTTGTGCAGGCTATGTTGGCTCAAGGTAAGAGAGGCTCAATTTATGACGAAGTATTTTTGACGGCTGCAAAGGCTATTGGCCCTAAGAAAATTCTTGCGTATCCGGCTGATTCGCGTTCGATAGCTATGGCTGAAAACGAGCAGACATCACTCTATGAATCTAATGAGCGAAGCCTGCTCCGCAAGAGCATCGCCAGTTTGGCCGGTGAAGTAGGGGGTTAACTTCTTATAGGCTAGGCACATGCGTGCATACATCGGTGTTACCGCTTCTGAAATTCAAGAATTCCTCCAATCAGGAGAGTTCGATGTCAGTGATGCCTATGCCGCTACCCCGACATTCATATCCAGCAATAGCGATCTCGATGAAGAAGAAGTCGAATACACCCTGTCACTGATTGCAGCCGAGGATGCAGTGGAGCTAACGGGTGCCGCCATTGGCAGGGCCTGTGTGTTAGCCCTAGAAGTTCCTGTAACAATCATTGAGGCAGAGCATGAACTTTCGATTTCACTTTCTGCACCTTTGCAGTGGGATTACGTGCAATGCTGTTTTGAGGTTTCAGCTGATGGTCAGGAACTGACCTGGTTTGCCACACAAGAGATTGCCAGCAATCTGGCAACGTGGCTTTCGTAAGGATTCGTAATATGGCATCGATTGAAGAATTTGTGAAAGAGCGAAGCCCGCTGACTGACATTCATATTCACCGCCTGCGAGAACTGATTGCTGATTGGCAACTTCTTTCAGATTTATCTTTCGCTGATCTGATTCTCTGGGTTCCACTTCGCAAAGATTTCAAGAGCTGGCCAACCGGATACGTTGCAGTTGCGCACATCAGACCCACAACTGCGGCAACTCTCTTTCCACTTGATGTCATCGGGGATGAAATTGCTCATGGGCAGCGCAAATATATAGATCAAGCACTAGCAAGCGCCGAAATTGTAAGAGACACAGAACCAGAACCGATGGGGGAGTTCTCTGTTAAAGAAGAAACTATCCCAGTATTAGTTGACGGCCTAGTGGTTGCCGTTATTTCGCGCCATAGAAATGCCGAACTCATGCGCCAACCCAGCCGCCTTGAACTTAATTATCGCGAGATTGCCCATAATTTATATCGAATGATTACGGAAGGAAGTTTTCCATATCCAGATGCAGGATCACTGTTTGATCCTGCGCCACGTGTTGGTGATGGATTAATTCGCCTTGATGTTAAGGGTGTTGTTTCCTATGCAAGTCCGAATGCGCAGTCAGCTTTTAGCCGCTTAGGGTGGGTGCACGAAGTTGAAGGAAGTGAGCTGGGAACACTTGCACAATCACTTGCGCAACACAGCGCCGATGCGCAAGAGGAGAGTATCGCTGGGGCTCTCACAGGTAGATCACTGAAACGAGTTGAAGTTGAAAATGCGGGTGGAACTATCTCATTTACCGTCCTTCCACTGATCCAAGGTGAAAACCGGATTGGTGCCATCGTTTTACTCAATAACGTCACTGAGATTCGCAGACGCGAACGAGAACTAGTAACAAAAGATGTGACTATTCGCGAGATTCATCATCGAGTAAAGAATAATTTACAGACTGTTTCAGCCCTGCTCAGATTGCAAGCCCGCCGAATCAATGATCCCAACGCGAGTGCGGCATTGAATGAGGCGGTTCGTCGTATTGCCTCCATTGCCTTAGTACATGAAACTCTTTCTAATACACCCGATGCATCAGTGGGCTTTGATCAGGTATTAGATAGCCTGGTCACACATGCGCTAGAGCTGAGCCCGCGCATGAATGAATTGCGTATCGAGCGAACCGGCACCTTTGGTTCACTTGACCCACGAATTGCAACACCGCTAGCCCTAGTCATTACCGAACTCATTCATAACGCCCTCGAACACGGATTAGCCGAGGAGGGTTCAGTGCTGGGAATTCATGTTGCTGGCGAGAATTCAGAGATTCAAGTGATCATTTCAGATGATGGCGTGGGATTACCGGAAGGCTTTAATATCGCAAAGTCCCCAAACTTAGGTCTGCAAATTGTGCGCACGCTGACCGAAAATGAACTCAGTGGCACGCTCTCATTAGTCTCGGATCAAGCACAGACGAAAGCTATATTGGTTTTTCCCAATACTAAGTAAAAACTAGTGGTTAGGAAAGACCGTTATCCATCAAGCGAGCACGGTTACGAGCTGCGCGACGTTTAAGGGCGCGGCGTTCATCTTCTGAAAGACCGCCCCACACTCCAGCATCTTGACCTGATTCCAGAGCCCAAGCAAGACATGGATCTTTGACGATGCAGCGATTACATACCTTCTTCGCTTCTTCAATCTGGCTGATTGCCGGGCCAGTATTTCCAACGGGGAAGAAGAGCTCAGGATCTTCATCACGACACGCAGATTGATGTCTCCAGTCCATGGCTCACCCCTTTCAATTCCAGATATAAATGTGTGCGCAACTAGTGCGTGCAAGAGGTTAATTCTCCCTGTTACTACAAAGATAAACAAGAAGGAAGGCGAAAAGATTTCCTACTTTGTAGTGATTTATATCCCTCTTGCGCTCTTTGTGTTATGAAAAGATTGAGCGCAGTTGGTGGTAGTGCCCCCGACAGGAATCGAACCTGTGCACCTGCCTCCGGAGGGCAGTGCTCTATCCCCTGAGCTACGGGGGCG
>CAIXKQ010000162.1 GCA_903920065.1 uncultured Actinomycetes bacterium | reverse complement strand
AGAGAAAGATTGCAATCAGAACTGGATAAGCAAGCAGTGATGTCATCAGAGCAACCAACGGCAACGCTACCCAGTAACCAAGTAAGCCACCACCTTCTCTGATTGCAGTAGCACCCGTTGCATTAACTGCCCCAAGTGAACCGTTGAGCAGGTGTGCTAAACCTGTTGTGCTCACCAATAATGTGAGCGTTCCAATAGTGATTCGACCAGTGACGTGAGCATCATCAGGCTTTCTAAAGAGTCGCACTGCAAAGTAGAGAAGAACAAGCGGTGCTAAAACACCGATGCGACCAAATGCGCCATAGAAAAATGAGTAGAGATTACGTCCCACATAGTTATCTGCCTGAAACCAAGTTCCAGCCAATGCTGCCAGTGAAGTTAAAAGAACAAGGAGTGCTGCGCCATCTCGATGATGTTCTGGATCTAAATCTCGCGCACCGCGAGCAACGAATCGAACTGATGCACCTAAAGATTTTGCTAGGTAGTGCCAGAGTATGGCTAAGCCGCGACCAATGGAGCCCAGTGCTGAGCGTGCGGATGTACTTTTCTTTTTCTTAGCCACACATTCAATCTTAGGTGGAGAGTTTTTTTAGCGAGCGTAGGCGCGCCGCCTAGACCTCGATGACTACCGGAACAATCATCGGGCGCCGACGATGTTTTTGGCCTACCCATCCCCCAATGGTGCGACGCACAACTTGTGACAACTGATGCGTTCCATTGACTCCCTCTGCAACTGCAGCAGCTAGAGCTTTTTCAATCTGCCCTTTCACCTCATCAAAGAGTGCGATGTCCTCATTAAAGCCACGCGCATGAATGTCAGGTCCGGCAACAATTTTTCCAGTTTGCGATTCGATCACAACAATGACAGAGATGAATCCTTCTTCACCCAGAATCCGGCGATCTTTGAGAGAAGATTCGGTGATATCGCCAACGCTGCCACCATCGACATAGACAAAGCCACATGGCACAGCGCCGACAACTTCAGCATGGTGATCTATCAGGTCAATAACAATGCCGTTTTCAATGATGAATGCATTCTCGCGCGGAACACCTGATTCGATTGCGAGCTCTGCATTAGCTTTCAGGTGGCGCCATTCGCCATGCACTGGAAGTGCGTACTTAGGTTTGACGATGTTGTAGCAATAGAGAAGTTCACCCGCTGCTGCGTGACCTGAGACATGCACCATGGCATTAGCTTTGTGCACCACTTTGGCGCCCCATCGAGTGAGTTCATTAATAATGCGAAAGACAGAATTTTCATTACCTGGAATCAGTGAGGATGCCAAGATGACGGTATCGCCTTCTCCCACCCTGATCTGGTGATCACCGTTTGCCATTCGGGAAAGTGCTGCCATCGGTTCACCTTGTGAACCAGTACAGATGAGAACCACGTTATCGTCATAGTTTTCCAACTCGCGGGCATCAAATAAAATCCCTGAGGGAACGGTGAGATAACCCATCTCTTGCGCAATCTTCATATTGCGAATCATTGAGCGACCAATGAAGGCAACTTTTCTATTGTGTAGGGCTGCTGTGTCAATGACTTGCTGCACTCTATGCACGTGTGAACTAAATGAGGCAACAATAACTCGACGCTTTGTTGATGAAATTACCCGATTAAGCGCCGGCATGATTTCACGCTCAGATGGCGTAAATCCAGGAACGTCGGCATTGGTGGAATCAACCAGGAATAGATCTACACCTTCCTCTCCTAAGCGGGCAAATGTTCGCAGATCTGTAATGCGACCATCGAGTGGAAGTTGATCCATCTTAAAATCACCGGTGTGAAGAATTGTTCCGGCAGGTGTGTGAATTGCTACCGCTAGTGCGTCCGGAATCGAGTGATTGACTGCAATAAACTCTAATTCAAATGGTCCGACATCTTCGCGCAGTCCTTCTCGAACTTCGCGCATCAGTGGAGAAATTCGATGTTCTTTACATTTAGCGGCGATGAGGGCGATTGTCAGAGGAGAGCCATAGACCGGAATATCACCACGTTCGCGCAGTAAGTATGGAACTGCCCCGATATGGTCTTCATGTCCATGTGTAAGAAAGATTCCAACCACATCAGCGAGGCGATCTCGGATGTAGGAGAAATCAGGCAAGATTAAATCGATTCCGGGTTGATTATCTTCTGGGAAGAGAACTCCGCAATCGACGATCAGTAACTTTCCATTTGTTTCATAGACGGTCATATTGCGACCAATTTCAGAGATTCCACCAAGGGCGACGATGCGAACTCCGCCGGCAACGAGCTTGCTAGGAGTTCCTAAGTTCGGATGTGGGTGTTGAGTCATACAGCCAAATTATTTTTTCAACGTGATTCCACCAGCAATAAGATCTTTACGTAATTGTTCGATCTGTGCTTCGGTGGCATCAACGAGTGGCAGACGAGTAGTTCCTCCTGGGAGACCCATGAGAGACATCGCTGCCTTGGTCAAAATTGCACCTTGTGTGCGGAAGGTTCCAGTAAAGACTGGAAGAAGTTTCTGATGAATTTCAAGTGCGCGTGGTGCATCTCCAGCAAACCAAGCATCAAGCATTGCTTTTAGTTCTAAGCCAGCGGTGTGGCCACAGACAGAGACGAATCCAACTGCTCCAACTGAGAGGAAGGGTAGGTTGAGAATGTCATCACCGGAATAGACCGGAATACCTGAGCGCTTAATTACCCATGATGTGGCTGCGATATTTCCCTTGGCATCTTTGAGCGCAACAATGTTCTCCACGCTTTCAAAGAGCTTGACGATGGTGTCAGATTCAATTTCAACACCGGTACGACCAGGAATGTCATACATCATGATGGGCAGATCAGTTGCGGCGGCTACTGCGCGAAAGTGCGCTTCGATTCCAGCCTGTGGAGGCTTGTTGTAATAAGGAGTGACAACAAGGAGGGCATCTGCACCCGCATCTTGGGAACGCTTAGCTTGCTCCACCGTATAGGCGGTCTCGTTATCGCCAGCACCGGAAAGAACACAGATTTTCTCGCCAACGACGCTCTTGACCACTTTGATGATCTCAAGCTTTTCCGAAGACTTTGTGGTGGGAGCTTCACCGGTTGTGCCGTTGACTGCAATTCCATCATGTCCGGTATCAACAAGATGTTGCGCCAATGTGGCAACGCCATCCCAATCGATTGCACCATCACTATTGAATGGGGTCACCATTGCGGTGATTAATCGACCAAAAGGAGGCTGGATACTCATCTGCGCATCTTATCGCTTAAGGCGCAATACGACCAGATTTTTCAAAGGCTCCGTATGTCAAAGGCATCAATTTCGCGAACTCGGCTTCCATTTTTTCGGCAACCATCTCGATTTCTCGCTGCGGATAGCTTGGAAAGTGCGAACCTTCACGAGATGTGCGTAGGGATAAAAAGTTCATCAGTGCGCGTGCATTCATAGTGACATACATAGATGAATACGTTGCTACCGGCAAAACTACTCGCGCAACTTCGCGGGCAACACCCGCCTCTAACATCTTTACATATGACTCATAGGCAATAACGTAGGCATCCTTCATCGCCTTGACTGTTATTTCAAATTGCTCTGCTGTGCCATCTTCAAATGTGTAAGCGCCAGTTTTTCCCACCTGAATAAGTTTGCGTTCCTTGGAGGGAATATAGAAAACTGGCTTGAGTTCGCGATAGCGACCAGATTCTTCGTTATAAGAAGCGATCCGATGGCGCATAAATTCACGGAAAACAAAGATCGGCGCTGAGACGAAGAAAGTCATCGAGGTGTGCTCGAAAGGTGAGCCATGGCGTTCGCGAGCAAGATAATTAATCAGCCCTGCAGATCGCGCTGGATCTTCGCCAATTTCATCTAGTGATTGCTCCCCGGCGGTTGACACACGGGCGGCCCAAATGACATCAGCATCACTTGCACTTGATTTAACAAGCTCTACCGACACATCGTCTCTATAAATTACGGTCTCAGACATGTTCGCACCTTATCTATCTACCCCCCTCCACTTGCTGCATATCTAGGGCAGAATGTCCGCGTGTCCAGAGTGAACCGCACCACCGCATCCCAAAGCTTGAGCGTCTCCATCACAGTGGGGCTCTATGGAACAGCTTTTGGCGCCGCCAGTATCACCGCGGGGTTCTCAGTTCTGCAGACTTGTTTACTTTCACTACTTACCTTTTCCGGCGCATCTCAATTTGCCGTAGTAGGTGTCATGGGAGCAGGCGGCACTGCAATCTCTACAATCGCGACTGCTTCACTTTTAGGTACTAGAAATATGTTGTACGCACTTCGTATGGCGCCTCTTCTGAAAGTCACTGGATTAAAGAAGATAATTGCCGCACACATCACGATCGATGAATCAACTGGTGTTGCTGTCAGCCAAGAAAAGCTAGGTATCCCAGCGATGAAGCAAGGATTCTGGCTCACTGGCTTTGGTGTCTATATCTTTTGGAATCTATTCACTTTCTTAGGCGCACTTGGGGCACAAGCCATGGGAAACCCATCAGCATGGGGTCTAGATGCAGCAGTACCAGCAGCATTCTTAGGTTTGCTTTGGCCAAATCTGACAAATAATTTCGAACGCGGACTTGCCGTATCGGCACTTGTTATGGCGGTCGTTCTTAGTCCCGTGTTAAGTGCCGGTCTGCCAATTATTTCCACCGTCGTACTTGCCGTGATCTTTGGCTGGAAGGTGCGCAAATGAATACCTTTTGGATAGTTGTCATTGGTTCGAGCATCGCACTCTTTGCCCTGCGGTATTCGGGCTACTCGATTCCTGAGAAATACTTAACCAATCCTCGCATCTTGCGAATAAACATACTTATTCCCATTGTGCTCATGAGCGCAATGGTGGGAGTTCAAACTGTTACCCAAAACGGAAAATGGATTATTGATCAGCGTTTAGCAGGGATTGCGGTCGCAGTAGTTGCACTGCTGCTTAAAGCACCATACTTTGTCGTGATGCTTTCAGCAGCTCTTACTTCCGCGCTTTTATATCGCCTTTAGATAATACCCAGGAAAGTCAGCTTTGCCTTCAAATCATTATCTGATGGCTCTGTTAGGTGTGTGCCATCTGAAAAAACAAGCACCGGAATCGACTGCGCTCCCCCGTTGATCTCACGGACCTTGGCTGCTGCAGATTCATCTACTTCAACATCAATATGGTTAACCTGAACATCTAGCTCTTCTAAGAGTCGCTTGGAACGACGGCAGTCTCCGCACCAGTCGGCTCCATACATCGTGATATCTACAAGTGCCATGAGAGTTCCCTCTTTCTTACATAAAGTTTTCCAGGCCGAAAGTCAGCCCTGGATGTGTGACAACTTTTCGCACTCCAAGGAGTACTCCTGGCATAAAACCTACTCTGTCTATCGAGTCATGTCGTATTGAAAGTGTTTCACCAATTCCACCAAGTAATACCTCTTGATGGGCAACTAATCCGCGCAAGCGAACCGAGTGCACGGGAATATCTCCCACAGTGGCACCCCGTGCTCCATCTAAAGAAGTAGTTGTGGCATCTGGCATCGCAGGTAATCCAGCTTCTTTGCGCGCAGCTGACATGAGTTCCGCTGTGCGGGCGGCAGTACCCGAAGGTGCATCAACTTTGTTGGGGTGATGTAGTTCAATGATCTCAGCAGATTCAAAGTACTGAGCTGCCTTGGTTGCAAACTCCATCATGAGTACTGCCCCGATGGCAAAGTTGGGAGCAATTAACACCCCTGACTTTGAGTTAGCCAGCAGAGACTTAATCTTGGCAATGCGCGCATCATCAAAGCCAGTTGTGCCCACAACCGCATTGACGTTGTGAGAGATCAAAAATTCAAGATTGGCCATCACTGAATCTGGTGTTGTGAAGTCAACGGCTACCACTGCCCCACTTGCAAGAAGTGCGTCGAGTGAATCTCCAAGATCAAGTTGCGCAACGAGTTCTAGATCCTTGGCTTCATTGACAGCCTTAACAACCTCTGAGCCCATGCGACCACGCGCACCAATGACTGCAACTTTGATCATCGCTCTAACACCTTTTCAAATTTCGCTTCATTTTTAAATGGACCGACAAGAGCAAGGGTAGGCGTTTTGACCAAGAACTCGCTGGCAATTTCACGTATGTCTTGAGGGTTCACCCGGTCAATTGAGGTGAGAATGTCGTCGAAATCCATTACTTGGCCATACACAATCTCATTCTTGCCGATGCGGCTCATGCGCGAACCGGTATCTTCCTGACTTAATACCAGGGAGCCACGCACAGCGCCTTTGGCGCGATCAATTTCTTCATGGGTCATCCCATTCTCTGCAACATCACTTAAGACGCTGCGAATGATTTCGACAACTTCCACCGCCTTGGCTGGGTTACATCCGGCATAAAAACCAATGAGTCCAGAGCCAGCAAATTGTTGCGCATATGAATAGACAGAGTAGGCAAGACCACGTTTTTCGCGAATCTCTTGAAAGAGGCGAGATGACATGCCGCCGCCGAGGGCCGCAGAGAGAACTCCCATCGCAAAGCGACGTTCATCTGCTCGTGCAACAGCTTCCATCCCATAGAACATATGAGCTTGTTCGCTCTTTTTATACATCAGACCAACAGATTGTTGCTTTGAATTCTTAATCGGAATATTGGGGCGAATAACAGGGGCAGCCATGACATCAAGAAAGTTATCGCGCGACAGGGCTTGCTCAACCATGGCAACCACGCGCTTGTGCTTGATATTGCCCGCCACAGCAACAACCAGATCTTGCGGTAGGTACTTCTTCTTATAGTAGTTAAAGACTGTGTTGCGAGACATAGCATTAATTGAATCAATCGTTCCTAGAATCGGTCGCCCGATGGGGGTATCGCCATAGTAGGTGTCACTAAATAGATCGTGCACGAGATCACTGGGATCATCATCGCGCATTGCAATTTCTTCAAGAACTACTTTGCGCTCGGCATCGACATCTAGGGCTGAGACAACTGATGAAGTGATGAGATCACTCACCACATCGATTGCCATGGGCAAGTCAGTATCGATTACACGGGCGTAGAAGCAGGTGTATTCCTTAGATGTAAAGGCGTTCATCTCACCGCCGACTGACTCAATGGATGAGGAGATTTCTAACGCTGTTCTACTTGTTGTTCCTTTAAAGAGCAGGTGTTCCAGAAAATGAGAAGCACCAGCCGTAGCCGGTGCTTCATCACGAGAACCTACATTGACCCAAATTCCCACAGCAGCGCTGCGTACTGACGGAACTTCTTCCGTAACAATACGCAGGCCACTTGCGTGAACTGAGCGTTTAACTGACATCTACTTATTCAGCAGCTGGAGTCGATCCATCTTCGAGAACCGGAACCAAAGAGAGCTTGCCCTTTGGATCAATCTCGCCGATTTCAACCTGAATCTTGTCGCCAACCTTCATGACTTCTTCAAGGTTTTCAATGCGTTTTCCACCATGCATCTTGCGAATCTGAGATACGTGGAGCAGGCCATCTTTACCTGGCATCAATGAGATGAATGCACCGAATGTTGCAAGCTTCACAACAGTTCCGAGGTATCGCTCTCCCACTTCTGGCATTTGTGGATTAGCAATCGCGTTGATCTGCGCGCGAGCTGCTTCAGCTGAAGGCCCATCGGTGGCACCGATGTAGATAGTTCCATCATCTTCAATGGAGATATCTGCGCCAGTCTCATCTTGAATCTGGTTAATAATCTTGCCCTTTGGCCCGATTACTGCACCGATCTGATCTACTGGAATCTTTACCGAGATGATGCGAGGAGCGTATTGGCTCATCTCATCCGGTGTATCGATTGCTTCATTCATGACATCAAGAATTGCTAAACGCGCTTCCTTTGCTTGATGAAGTGCTCCAGCACGAACTGATGCTGGAATACCATCGAGCGTAGTATCGAGCTGTAGAGCGGTAACAAAATCTTTTGTTCCGGCACCTTTAAAGTCCATATCTCCGAATGCATCTTCGGCACCGAGAATATCTGTGAGGGCAACATATTCAATCTTGCCATCAACATCATCTGAGATAAGTCCCATTGCAATACCGGCAACTGGAGCCTTTAGTGGCACACCAGCTTGGAGCATTGACAGTGTTGATGCACAAACTGATCCCATTGATGTGGATCCATTTGAACCAAGTGCTTCTGAGACCTGACGGATTGCGTAAGGGAACTCTTCGCGAGTGGGAAGTACTGGAATGAGTGCGCGCTCTGCAAGTGCTCCGTGGCCGATTTCGCGACGCTTTGGAGTTCCTACACGACCGGTCTCACCAGTTGAATATGGTGGGAAGTTGTAGTTGTGCATGTAACGCTTTGATGTTTCAGGGCTCATTGTGTCGAGCTGCTGTTCCATCTTAAGCATATTAAGAGTTGTCACTCCGAGAATCTGGGTCT
>CAIXKQ010000161.1 GCA_903920065.1 uncultured Actinomycetes bacterium | reverse complement strand
CACGCGTACTTATCTTTGTCTCGGAATTACCCTTGACGCTGCTTGTGACGAAGATTTTCGCAGATCACCATTACGCGACCCTTGCGACGAATGACTTTGCACTTGTCGCAAATCTTCTTCACGCTTGGATTAACCTTCACGTGTTTTCCTTTTGTTAGTGGGGGCGAAAGATTTACTTGTAACGGTAAATAATTCGACCCTTTGTAAGGTCATATGGACTTAGTTCTACGATCACACGATCTGCAGGCAAAATACGAATGTAGTTCTTTCGCATCTTTCCACTGATATGTGCCAAGACTTTATGTCCATTTGTAAGTTCAACACGGAACATCGCATTAGGTAACGCCTCAGCAACAGTGCCTTCGATTTCGATCGCACCATCTTTACTTGCCAAGGATCAATACCTTCTTCTCTTTTTTCATGTGAACGAACAGGGTCGAACCACGCTCAAAACCGGGTGGAATTGAATGTGGCGCGAAGGGTCATTCTATGGCAGAGCCCCTTATAAAGGGAAATCGCCTAAAAAGAGCGTATTGACCGCACCCAACACGCCGCCTAGGCGAGGAGTTCGGAGATCTCAACGCCTAAGCGAGCCAGTTCTGCCTTGCCACCATCGAGTGAGGTCAGAACAAAGGGCTTTCCATCAGGGCAGATGACATATGAGTTTTCGAAGTGGGCGCCACGAGATTGATCCGTTGAAACCACAGTCCATTTATCGCTCAGGACTTTGGTCTTAGGCGATCCCCGAGTAATCATCGGTTCGATGGCAAGTGCCATTCCGGGAATGATTTCTGGGCCGTTTCCGCCCTTTCCAAAATTTAGTACATGTGGCTCTTGGTGCATCTCAGTGCCGATTCCATGGCCACCGTATTCTTGCAAGATTCCATACTTTCCTTGCGAATCTATATATTGCTCAATCGCATAACCAATATCGGAAAGTCGAGCGCCGTTTTTGCCGGCTGCGATACCAACCCACATAGATTCTTCGCATGTGTCCATCAGCTTCTGATCAGCTGGATCAAGGTTTCCAATGCCGATAGAAAATGCAGCATCTCCATGCCAACCATCGATGATCGCTCCGCAATCAATAGAGACAATATCTCCGTCGTTAATCACCCGCGTCCCAGGAATGCCGTGGACAATCTCATCATTGATTGAGACGCAGATAGTTGCCGGAAAGCCGTGGTAGCCAAGGAAGTTTGAGGTGCCTCCCCCGCGTTTGATATTTGCTGCCGCAATTGCGTCCAGGGCAGCTGTCGTCATGCCAGCTTTAATATTTTCCCGCAGTAGTTGCAACGTTTGACCGACCAAAAGACCGGCACGACGCATCACCTTGAGTTGCTCAAGGTCTTTGATTTGAATTGCCATGATGCTTACTTAGCCGGGAACGCGACTTAACGCAGTAATCGCGCGCTCAGTTATCTCTGCTACATCGCCATCGGCGCCAATAGTAATAAGCAAACCTTCGTTGCGATAGAAAGAGATGATAGGCGCAGTCTGCTCTTCATAGACAGCAAGGCGCTTTGCAATCACTTCTTCTTTGTCATCTTCACGTTGGTAGAGCTCGCCACCACATGCTGCACACTTTTCAAGGTTGGCTGCAGCCGGTGCCCCACACTCTTTACAGGTGCGGCGTGAGGATAGGCGCTTAATGATGATTTCATTTTCAATTGCTAGTTCTAGGACAGCTTGAAGTGGTGTGCCCTGTTCAGTTAAGAAAGCACGCAAGACTTCTGCTTGCACAGTATTGCGAGGAAAGCCATCGAGTAAGAATCCGTTAGCAACATCGTCATGAGTAAGGCGATCTTTGACCATCTCATTGGTCACTGAATCAGGAACAAGTTGTCCAGAATCCATAAATCCTTTTGCCTTAAGACCTAGCGGAGTGCTGGCTTTGAGATTGGCACGAAAAATATCGCCGGTAGAGATATGCGGAATTGAGTAGTGCGCAGCCAGGAACTGAGCTTGAGTTCCTTTACCGGCACCTGGTGGACCTACCAGGACTAAACGCATTACTTCAAGAAACCTTCATATGAACGCTGCTGCAACTGGCTCTCGATCTGCTTTGCAGTATCAAGTCCAACACCGACCACAATCAGAATTGCAGTTCCACCGAATGGGAAGTTCTGAGAAGCACCAAAGAGAACTAGCGCAACGACCGGAATGAGTGCAACAAGTGCAAGGTAGAGCGCACCAGGGGCGGTAATGCGAGAGAGAACATACTGAAGGTATTCAGCTGTTGGTCGTCCGGCACGAATTCCTGGAATAAATCCACCGTACTTCTTCATATTATCTGCAACCTCTTCTGGGTTAAATGTGATTGCAACATAGAAGTAGGTGAAGAAAATAATAAGAGTTGCATAGGCAACCATGTAAATTGGGTGATCACCCTTAACCAAGTTACGTGAGATCCATACTGCCCACGCTGCCTGGCTATTAGTAAAGTTAACAATCAGCGATGGAATATAGAGAAGTGAGGATGCGAAGATAACCGGGATAACACCTGCCTGGTTTACCTTAATTGGAATATAGGTTGATGTTCCGCCATATGCCTGACGTCCCACCATGCGCTTGGCGTATTGAACTGGAATACGACGTTGCGCCTGCTCAACAAAGACAACAGCGGCAACTACGAGAATTCCAACTGCGCAGACGAAGAGGAATGCAAAGAGACCCTTTTGAAGCTTGATTGACCAGAGCTGACCTGGGAATCCTGCTGCGATTGATGTAAAGATAAGAATGGACATTCCGTTACCAACACCGCGATCAGTGATGAGCTCACCGAGCCACATGATTACTGATGTTCCTGCTGTCATCACAACAATCATGGTCAAGATACGTTGCCATGAAGTGTCAGGAATGATGGGAACGTTACAACCGGAGATCAAGCGACCAGGTGTACGGGCAACAGCAACAAGTCCTGTTGACTGCAAGATTGCAAGACCGATGGTGAGGTAGCGGGTGTACTGAGTGAGCTTTGCAGTTCCTGACTGTCCTTCCTTCTTCAGTGTTTCAAAGCGAGGAATAACAACGGTCAGCAACTGAATAAT
>CAIXKQ010000160.1 GCA_903920065.1 uncultured Actinomycetes bacterium | reverse complement strand
CGGAACACTCGAGTTAATTCTGATCTCAATCATCATCGCTGTACCGATGGGAATTCTTACAGCGCTCTACCTCACCGAAATTAAAGGTAAAGCAGCTGGGCTCATTCAATTCTTGGTGCAAGCAATGTCTGGAGTTCCATCAGTTGTGGCAGGACTATTTATCTACGCTGCAATTATTCTCAATACTCCACTACGTCCATCAGCGTTTTTAGGCGGACTTGCGCTCTCGATTTTAATGATTCCCACAGTGACAAGAACTGCGCAAGAAGTTCTCAATCTTGTGCCGAGGGATCTTCGTGAAGCAGGCCTTGCTATGGGAGCAACGCAGTGGAAGACAGTTGCACTCGTAGTGCTACCTGCAGCTCGAAGTGGACTTATTACGGCAACAATTCTTGGTGTGGCACGTATCGCTGGTGAGACTGCGCCGTTGCTCTTCACCGTGGGTGTCTTTGATGGATATAACTTCAATCCCTTTTTGGGTGGAACCGGCACGCTTCCGACCGTTATCTGGGCAGGTCTCGGCGCTGGAACACCGGAGGCGGCGCAACGCGCATGGTCTGCAATTTTAATTCTTTTAATAATCGTATTAATAATGTTTGTGCTGGCGCGTACAGTTGGCTCGCGCCAGTTTAAGAAGAAGTAGCCCGGGGACAATCGATGGAAGCTCAGACACATACCGAAAAGAATGGAACTCAGATGAGTGAACAGAACAGAACAACTCCTTCATCACTGTCAGATGTAGCAGCAAAGCGGGCCGAAGCTAAGGCTGCGGGAACTGCTCCACTCGGTACTGGTCTAGAGGCACGCGGAGTTCATGCCTGGTTTGATAAGCACCATGCGCTTTCCGATGTTTCACTCGACTTCTCAGCCGGTACCGTCACAGCTCTGATTGGCCCTTCTGGCTGCGGCAAGTCAACATTTATTCGCACGCTCAACCGTATGCACGAATTCATCCCCAACACATCAATGGCTGGACAGGTACTGCTGGATGGAAAAGATATTTATGAGCCAGGCATCGATGTCACAAAGATTCGTCTGCAAATCGGTATGGTTTTTCAGAAGCCAAACCCGTTCCCATCAATGACAATTGGCGAGAACGTTCTATCTGGTCTCAAGCTTGCTCAACTTAAAGTTTCTAACCAAGAAGAACTCCTTGAAGAGTGCCTCACCCGCGCAGGTCTCTGGAATGAAGTAAAGGATCGTCTCGGTGCTCATGCTGGTGGACTATCTGGTGGTCAGCAGCAGCGTCTATGTATTGCCCGCGCACTTGCCGTTAAGCCAAAGGTATTGCTGATGGATGAGCCATGTTCAGCACTTGATCCAGGCTCAACCCTTCGTATCGAAGAGACAATCTCGCAGTTGTCTAAGTCAATGACAATCGTGATTGTGACCCACAATATGCAGCAGGCTGCTCGTGTCTCTGACTACACCGCCTTCTTCTTATCTGATGGCGGCCCAGGACAAATGATTGAAGTGGGCCCAACCAATGAGATCTTCTCTCGCCCACGCGATGAGCGAACAGAGAACTACGTCACTGGTCGCTTCGGTTAAGCCGCTTTAAGCCTTCATATTTAGTTTACCGAGCGTTTACCTTGCGCTTGCCTGCAGTTTCTCTGCTTCGTGAAGATTGCCCTATAACCAATGGGTTATTCATCTACGAAAGGCAGACCATGCGTTTTTCTACAATCACAAAGGCAGCAGTTGTTGCCGTTGCAGCAGTTATTGCTGTAGCTCCTTCAGCTGTTGCATACGACCTCACAGGTGGCGGAGCAACATCAATTTCTAACTTCCTCGAAAAGTGCAAGACTACCTACCAAACAGCAACCAACGACACAATCTCATATTCAGGTGGCGGTTCAGGTACAGGAAAGACAGCAATCAATGCTGGCATCAAAGATGTAGCGTTCTCTGACACAGTTAATACAGCCGCTCCAGCAACAGTCGTCCACATCCCAGCTGCAGTATGGCCAATCGGTATTGGTTACAACCTCAATACACCAAAGACAAAGCCACTTCAGTTCTCAGTTGACACTCTTGCAAAGATCTTCACAGGTCAAATCACTAAGTGGAATGACCCAGCAATTATTGCTGATAACAAGCAAGCTCGAGAGATTCCTATTTACGGCGCAAAAGGTGCAGATGGAAAGCCAACTGTGAAGGGATACCGCACAGTAAACACAACGGTTTCACTTCCAAACGCGCCAATCACAGTTATCTACCGTACTGGTACTTCAGGTACTTCAGGTAACTTCACAGCAGCGCTCTACTCGGGCGCTCCAAAGATTTGGACAAATAAGGGTAACGATTCATTCGTGACATCTAACCCAATAGATGTCTCATTAAAGTCTGGTCAATTCACAGGCGTTGCATCTTCAGCACTTGTTGCATCTGTAAACAGCGCAACATACGGCTCAATTAGCTACAACGAGACTGGCTTTATCGCAGCATCACCACGTCTACAAACAGCGTATGTAATCAACCCAGCGGGTAAGTCAATTTTCCCTAATGCTGATTCAGCAAATGCGTCATACGCAGCTTCAACACTTGATGCAGCTACAGGTATCGTAACCTGGAACTACACATCAACATCTGCCGCTGCATACCCATTTACAGCAACGACATATGCAATGGTTAAGACAAACTATGCAGATCCAGCTAAATCAGCTGCGGTCAAGAAGTTCGTTGAATACTTCGCATTTAATTGCCCTACTGATGTAACAACAGAAGGAATGATTCAGATTACTAAGACATCAACTCTTGGTAAAGCAATCCTCGCGTTGGCAGCGAAGATCGCATAACGTTCCTCATCAAGTCCTCCAAGTAGAAAACCCGGGCCAGTAATGGTCCGGGTTTTTCTATTGCTATTTTCTGTGCGCCTGGCAGGAATCGAACCTGCGACCTACCGCTTAGAAGGCGGTTGCTCTATCCGACTGAGCTACAGGCGCCTGCAGGGTCGTATGAGGCAATTGTACCCAGTAAGGTTT
>CAIXKQ010000159.1 GCA_903920065.1 uncultured Actinomycetes bacterium | reverse complement strand
CTAGCTCCCATGGAGCGCCCGCATGCTTAAGTGAAGTAAGTGGAGATGCACCTGTTCCGCCATCGTGGCCAGAGATCAGAACCACATCAGCGTGTGCTTTGGAGACACCAGCTGCAACAGTTCCCACACCCACTTCAGCCACCAATTTGACGTGAACACGTGCATCCTTATTTGCATTCTTTAAGTCGTGAATTAATTGCGCTAAATCTTCAATTGAGTAAATATCGTGATGCGGTGGTGGAGAAATGAGCCCCACACCGGGAGTTGAAAGACGAGCTTGTGCAATCCATGGATAGACCTTGAATCCAGGAAGTTGGCCACCTTCACCAGGTTTCGCACCCTGTGCCACCTTGATCTGAATATCTGTGGCGTTGGTGAGGTAATTACTTGTCACACCAAAACGACCGGAGGCAACCTGCTTAATTGCACTGTTCTTTGAATCACCGTTAGCCATAGGAAGGAAGCGTGAAGCATCTTCTCCGCCTTCACCTGTATTTGATTTACCGCCCATACGGTTCATGGCAATAGCCAGCGTCTCATGGACTTCTTGTGAAACCGAGCCATAAGACATCGCACCAGTTGAGAATCGCTTCACAATTTGCGAAATTGGCTCCACTTCATCAATAGAGATTGGCGCGCGCTGTGAGGTGTTAAATTCAAAGAGCCCGCGCAGAGTCATGAGAGTTTTACTCTGATCATTGACCTGATTGGTATAGCGCTTAAAGATGTCATAGCGCTTATTGCGAGTTGAATGCTGAAGTGCAAATACCGTCTCTGGATTAAATAAATGCGGCTCACCATCGCGGCGCCACTGGTATTCCCCACCAACAGCCAAGCGCTTGGCGCCAGGAATCTCTCCCCCTACTGGGTATGCCAGGTGATGACGTCTGATTGTCTCTTGTGCAATGACATCCAAACTCACTCCACCTAAACGTGAAGTAGTTCCAACGAAGTATTCGTCAACAAGATCTTGACCCAGACCAATAGCTTCAAAGACTTGAGCTCCGGTATAGGAAGCAATGGTTGAGATACCCATCTTGGACATTACTTTAAGCACGCCTTTGCCGAGCGCCTTAATAACGTTGGCAACTGCCTTTTCCGGAGTAATGCCGGTGATAACTCCTTGCGTGACTAAATCTTCAGCAGTTTCCATGACTAGATATGGATTTACTGCAGCTGCGCCATAACCAATAAGAAGTGCAACATGGTGAACTTCTCGAACATCGCCCGCTTCAACAACGAGACCCACCTTGGTGCGAGTCTTCTCGCGAATGAGATGGTGGTGCACGGCGGCAGTAAGCAGCAGTGACGGAATTGGGCAATCTTCAGCATCACCATCACGATCTGAGAGCACGATGATGTGTGCGCCATTAGCAATCGCCTGTGAAACTTCCTTCTTAATCTCTTCCAAACGAGTCTGCAGGGTGTTTCCGTCACCTGTTACTGGGAAGAGGCCACGGACAACGTAGGACTCAAGTTCAGGGTAATTATCATCAGCATTGACGTGAATAATCTTTGCTAATTCATCGTTATTAATTACCGGAAAGGCAATTGAAATCTGGCGGCATGACTCAGGGCCAGGATCAAGAAGATTGTGTTCTGGACCGATAGATCCACCCAAGCTCGTTACTAGCTCTTCACGGATTGCATCCAATGGTGGGTTAGTTACTTGTGCAAAGAGCTGAGTGAAGTAATCAAAGAGCAGGCGTGGCTTTGCCGAAAGAGCAGCGATAGGCGTATCAGTTCCCATGGAGCCAAGTGCTTCTCCCCCGCCCTTGGCCATCGGAGTGACGATAATTTTAATTTCTTCCTCTGTATATCCAAATGCTTTCTGGCGACGAAGCACAGACTTATGCGGATAGACAATATGTTCGCGCGCCGGAAGATCAGAAAGTCTGATCATTCCATCGGCTAACCAGCTGCCGTATGGGGCTGCATCAGCTAATGAATCTTTAATCTCATCATCTTCAATAATGCGGCCAGCTTCAATATCAACTAGGAACATTTTTCCTGGTTGCAAACGACCCTTGCGAACAATTTTCTCCGCCGGAATATCTAGTACGCCTACTTCAGATGCCAGAACTACGAGACCATCATCTGTGACCCAGTAACGAGATGGGCGCAAACCATTGCGGTCCAGCACAGCGCCCACTTGGTGGCCGTCTGTAAAAGTAACGCATGCTGGTCCGTCCCATGGCTCCATCAGTGAGGAATGAAATGCATAGAAGTCGCGACGCTTTTGTGACATGGTCGCGTGGTTCTCCCAGGCTTCTGGAATCATCATTAACACTGCATGCGGCAGTGAGCGACCGCCGAGATAGAGCAGCTCTAGTACTTCATCAAATGATGCTGAGTCAGAGCCTGACATTTCAACGATAGGAAAGAGTCGGGTTAGGTCTTTGCCTAAAACATCACTTTCAAGCAGTGATTCGCGAGCTCGCATCCAATTTCTATTTCCCTTTACGGTGTTGATTTCGCCGTTGTGGGCGATGAATCGATAGGGGTGGGCAAGTGGCCATGATGGGAATGTGTTGGTAGAAAAACGTGAGTGAACCAAAGCCAGTGGTGAAACAACGCGAGTGTCACTGAGGTCTGGAAAGAATTCTTCCAGTTGTCCGGTCGTAAGCATGCCCTTGTAAACAATTGTCTGTGATGACAATGATGGGAAATAGAGATCAAGTGCGTGCTCGGCACGCTTACGAAGTGCGAATGCCAAACGATCAAGTGCGATTCCTGATTCACTCTTCTTGCCGGCAACGAAGAGTTGTTCAAAGTGCGGCATGACAGAGAGCGCTGTCTTTCCTAGCGAAGATGAATTAATTGGTAGCTCGCGCCAACCAAGAACGGTCAGACCTTCTTCATCTGCAAGTGTGGCGATCTGTCCACGAACATCGGCGCCTTGTGCGATAAATGCGATGCCGGTTGCATACGATCCTTCGGAAGGTAGCGTAAATGAAACTTGCGCGCGATAAAAAGCGTCAGGGACTCGAATCAAAATACCGGCACCATCACCACTATCTGGTTCCGCACCAGATGCGCCACGGTGTTCTAGATTGCGAAGTGCGGTAAGTGCTTTGGCAACAATGTCATGTGTGGCAATTTTATTGAGGGTGGCAACCATCGCGACGCCGCATGCATCATGTTCCTGTGCAGGATCGTAAAGACCCTGTGCGACAGGATAATTCGATGAAAGTGCCATTCGCTGATGCCCCTCTATTTCTCGCTAATTCAGGGACATCATTGGCCCGACTATCTCAAAAATCTACTGGTTAAAAGGGTAGCAAGTGGGTGCTTTAGATGCCACTTAGATGTAAGAGGTGACCAATCCCGGCGGTGATGGCCATACCCAAGACGCCTCCGGCAATAACGCGCAAAGTAGGGATCAGTATCTTCGCTCCGGCTGTGCGCGCGCTCACAACTCCGGTAATTACCAGACCTGCGATGGTAAATCCAACAATGCTTGATGCGGCTGCTCCAGAGGTCGGTGCGAATGCGCCCACAAATGGAATCAGCCCGCCTAGGGTGAATGCAATTGCCGATGCCACAGCAGCTTGCACCGGACGAGCTTTTGTATGTGGGTGCTGACCTAGCTCATCACGTAGATGGGCTTCTAGTGGATTGCGCTCATGCATGGCATGAACAACCTGCACCGCAAGTTCACGAGATAGTCCGCGCTCTATATAGATATGTACAAGTTCTTCAAATTCACCTTCCGGATCAATTGCTAAGTGCTCTATCTCCAGGAGTCTGTCAGATTCTTCAATATCATTTTGTGATCGAACCGAGACATACTCACCAACAGCCATCGACATCGCACCAGCGGCAATGCCTGCAGCACCTGCTGTGACAAGAAAACTCTGTTCACCGGCGCGAGCAGCTGCAACACCAATCATGAGCGAGGCAGTTGAAACTAAACCATCGTTTGCCCCAAGGACTGCAGCGCGCAACCAACCGGCACGGTGGGTGCGGTGGTGCAGATTGCGCTGGAATACATCCTCGAGAGCCATAAGCGAATCCTACCTTGTCCGTCGATAAATCTTGAGAAAAGCTGCTCCTGCGCTAAGAAATAACAATCCAGCAACATATTGATTCAGGCGAAGTCCCGCAAATGACTGTGCAGAATCAATGCGCAACGCTTCGAAGAAGAACCGGCCGAAGCAGTAAAGAGTGATGTAAAGCAGAAAAATTGATCCTGGAGCTAGGCGCTTTCGCAGGGTGAGTAACACAGCAGCAATGAGTACGCACCAGATTGATTCGTATAGAAATGTAGGATGAAAGGTTTCGAAGTTTTCATATCCGGCCGGGCGTGATTGCGCAGGAATAGAAAGTGCCCACGGTGCATCAAGTGGACGACCAAAAAGCTCAGCATTAAACCAATTCCCCCAGCGACCTATCGCTTGTGCGATTGCAATGCCTGGTGCCAGTGCATCTGCAAAATGGGCGAAAGATGGCAGCTCTTTCGCCGATGCAATCCTCTTATAGGAAAAATATGCAACACCTGTGCCCAGTGCAATGGCGCCCCAAATTCCAAGCCCGCCATTCCAAATTTTCAGTGCATCAATCAGTCGAGTATCAGCGCCAAAGTAATTTTCAGGTGATGTCACCACGTGATAAAGACGACCACCAACTACGCCAGCAGGGATTGCAAATACAGCAACATCTGCAACGACTCCCACACCTTGAGGGAAGGAGTTCTGAAACCTGCGATTGCCTAACCAGATGGCGAGTGCAACCCCAGCAATAATGCAGAGAGCGTAGAAATGAATAGTAAGCGGCCCAATTTCAAACGCCGAAATAGTTGGCGTTGGAATTGAGCTGCGCAAAAATTATCCGCGCTCTACGGCAGCGGCAAAGAGAGCGGGATCGTAGTAACTATTGCGATCGGCTTCCTTGCCATTAATGAAGACTGTTGGGGTGGAGTTCACGTTCTGCTTTGCAGCAGATGCTTGAACGTTGGTGACCCAATCGGCATAGGTTCCATTAGTGACACAGTCTTTATAAGTCTTAGATTTGATCCCCACTGAACCACCAGCTGCAACGAGTGCTTCATTGGTCCAGGCGCCAGAGTTCTCCTTTGGCTGAGTCTGGTAGAGCATTTTGTGAAGAGCTAAGAATTTACCTTCGTCGGCAGAACATGCTGCTGCGTTTGCTGCGATGATGGATTCGGTACCGATAAATGAGAGGGTGTGAAAAACAACGGTTGCTTTCTTATCCGCAATGAGGGATTCAATGTACTGGCCTTGGGCGCCTTCAAATTGTGCGCAGACAGGGCACTGAAAATCTTCATATAAATCAATAATGGGCACACTCTTGAGATCACCATTAAAGACAATTCCGTATCCACGCTCTGCTGAGACACTCGCTGGAATCTTTGCTGATGTCTTGGTCTGCTTCGAGATGACTGTTGGCACGAGCATGATGAGGACCACTCCGAGCACAACACCAATAACAAGGTTGCGAGTGAAGTTATCTTTTCCAGGTTGTGACTTCGCGCTCATTTCATATCCCTTTTTCTAGTTTCTGTGGCTGTGGCGATTTATCAAGACCAAATTTACTTTGTGGATTGCGAAAAAGATAAATCCCAAGCGCTGCCAACCCTGCATCACGCAGTAATTCAGGCAGATAGTTGGCAGTCCCAGGCTCAACTTGGCCTCCCCCGCCGAAACAACCACAATCAATAGAGAGTCCTCTTGCCCATGCCTGGGAGATGCCGATAACAAAGACCAGCATGAGTACAGATCCGAGTGCTGCAGAGATCCGAGTCCCGGCCCCGAGGATGATAAGTATGCCCAGTCCAATTTCAGCGAATGGAAGAACGATGCCAATGAAATTAGCTACAGCGATCGGAAGCATTTCGTAGGCGCGTACAGCCATCTGCGATTTATCCAAATGTTGATACTTGAGTAACCCTGCAGCAAGCAGGACTCCGCCAAGAACTAAACGTGAAAGTAGTCCTAACCACGGCATAAATGCTTTCATCGTCCCTCACGTACTCCTTGTGCTAGTTGTGATGCGAGCTCGCGCACCTCAAGTAAACCACTTGCTTCATCTTTTGCTTCCATAAGTTTATTGATAAATGCCGAGCCAACAATCACGCCGTCAGCATATGCCGCCACGCCCTTGGCTTGCTCACGTGTTGAAACACCGAGTCCCACCGCCACGGCTGTATCCGTACTCTTTCGAATTCGTGCAACTAGATCTGGTGCACCGGATGAAACACTTGTCCGTGTTCCGGTCACACCCATGAGTGATGCGGCATAGACGAATCCGCTGCAATGGCCGGTAACACTGGCCAGGCGTACATCCTTGGTGCTCGGTGCAACAACATAGATTGAATTAATCTCACTTCTCGCAACCGCTGATGTCCATGCTGCTGATTCTTCAATAGTTAAATCTGGGGTAATGACTCCGGAGCCACCGTTATCCGCAATTGCTTGCGCAAACTTTTCTACCCCATATTTTTCAATCGGGTTCCAATACGTCATCACAACTGCCGGCACACCTAAATCAGTGGCGTATTTGAGAGCTTCGAAAACTTCTTTTGCACCAGTACCTTGCGATAACGCCTTATCCGCTGCTGCTTGAATAGTTGGGCCATCCATCACTGGATCGCTATATGGAAATCCGATTTCAATTGCATCAACGCCGCCATCTACGAAGGCTTGAATAACTTTCTTACATCCTTCTTGTGTCGGATAACCTGCCGGAATATAGGCGATTAGCGCAGCGCGATTCTCGCTACGAACGGTGGTGAAAAGGGTTTCAAGCGGTGTACTCATTTATAGAGGAATTCCAAAATACTGCGCCGCAGTTTGCACATCTTTATCGCCACGACCAGAGAGGTTAATCAGAATAATTGCATCAGGCCCAAGTTCCTTACCCACCTGCATTGCACCAGCCAAGGCATGCGCTGTTTCAATCGCAGGAATGATTCCTTCAGTTCTAGATAAGATCGAAAAAGCTTCCATCGCTTGGTCATCAGTGATGGCACGGTATTCAGCTCTACCTATGTCATGGAGATAGGCATGTTCTGGACCAACGCCCGGATAATCAAGGCCTGCTGAAATTGAGTGAGATTCAATTGTCTGTCCATTGGCATCTTGTAATACATAAGTGCGATTTCCATGGAGCACACCAGGTGATCCCCCAGTAATGGTTGCCGCATGGCGACCAGTTTCAACGCCATCTCCTGCAGCCTCTAAGCCAATCAGTCGAACAGATTCATCTGAAATGAAACGATGGAAAATTCCGATTGCATTAGATCCACCACCAACACATG
>CAIXKQ010000158.1 GCA_903920065.1 uncultured Actinomycetes bacterium | reverse complement strand
CTTGTGGGAGAGTAGAACGTTGCCGGACTTCTTTTATAAAAAGGGGCGCTTATTCGTAAGCGCCCCTTTTTTATTTCTTAAGAAGTTAGAATGATATTAATAACGAAGGAGATTTACCTATGGAAGAGCGTCCACGTAATAACAGCGGTCGTCCATCTTCCGGTCGTCCATCTTCTGACCGCCCAGCTCGTGGTGGTCGCACAGAGCGTCCAGGGGCTCCCCGAAAGGTCTCTGAAGGTCGTGAAGTCAGCGATCCACGCGGGTTTCGGGCCCCTCCCCAAGAACGAGACCAATCACGTATTCGGCCAAGAATTTTTGAACCAGATATTCCAGAAGATGTCACCGGTGAAGAGTTAGAAAAAAGTGTTCGCGCCGAGTTATTAAGTTTGTCGGCAGAAAATGCCAAGGTTGTTGCGCGCCATATGGTCTGTGTCAATCTTTATATGGATGTCGATCCGGAATTGGCACATAAGCACGCTGTCGCAGCAGCCCATCACGCTGGGCGTTTGGCTGTTGTGCGCGAGACCGCTGGTTATGCCGCCTATCGCGCGGGCCATTATGAAATTGCACTCAAAGAATTGCGCGCCGCCAACCGAATTTCAGGTGATGTCTCGATGTGGCCGGTCATGGCTGATTGCGAACGAGGTCTTGGTAACCCATTAAAAGCCTTGAGTTTGGCTGGTTCGCCAGAGGTCAAGCGACTTGATAAGGCGGAAGAGATTGAGATGCGAATTGTGGCATCCGGTGCTCGTAGGGATCTTGGCGAAATGGATGCCGCCGTTGTCACTTTGCAATGTAAGGAATTAAAGAATGAAAGTGATGAGTGGGCGGTGCGCTTGCGTTATGCATATGCCGATTCGCTGGAGGCTGCCGGTAGGCAAGAAGAGGCAACTGAGTGGTTTAGTAAGTGCGCAGCTATCGATCATGAAGAATCTACTGATGCACAAGAGCGGGCAGCGAAGTAATTATCCACATCAGGAAATAATCGGCAAGAAAGTGTCATAGCCATCAAGCATCATCGCGTATTCACAATTCGCATGAAGGGCTTACGATGTCACCAGTTACTAAAGCTGCCACCAAAAAGAAGTCACTTAAAAAAGTAGTTACAGATGACGTTGAGATTGATTACTCGCTCAACGATCTATTGCTTCGAGGTCGCGTTTCCGCGCAAGCTACGAGTAAAGAGTTGCCGAGTGGCGATAAAGTCGTTGAATTCAGGCTCATTATTACTCGATCCGAACGAGAGGGTGTCGATACTCTCGATATTGCCGCATGGAGTGCCAAGAGTCGCAAGATTGCCCTGACACTGCAAGGCGATGAATGGATTGAAGTCTCTGGTTCGATTCACAGACGGTTTTGGCAGAGCCCTACCGGCGTTGCTAGCCGTTGGCAGATTGAGGCCGATGAAATCCTGCGTCTTTAGCTTGAGCGCGGTGCAGCGGTAATATCGCTACGCTAAGGCTATGGCTAAGACCCAACCGTCGGAATTCTTGTCAACCTTAAAGAGTTACGCCCAGAAGCTTTCCGATGGGGAACGCTCGCCAGCCGAAGTAGCCGCAGCGCTCAATGACTGGGCCAAGGAGAGCGCCGATTCAGTCAAAGGGCGAATCCATGATGAGGTTGAGGCGGCGGTTCTGAAGATGGGTTTTGTTAAGCGCGAAGAGTTCGATGAACTTGTTAAAGAGGTAAAGCGTTTGAAGAAGGCGCAATCAAAGAAATCCGACGCCAAGAAATCTGGGAGCAAGAAAAAGGAAAGTAAAAAATGAGCGAAGAAGAGTTAGATTTAGTGCAAAAGGTTCGGGAAGAACTGGAAGAGATTGAAGTCAGTGACATCTCCGAACACTCTGCTCGCTTTGAAGCACTCCATGAAAAATTGCAAGAGTCACTTAAGTCAATCGATAATCTCTAGCAAATTGCCATGAAAACTCGTTTAGATGCCGAACTCGTTCGTCGCGAACTAGCACGCTCGCGTGAGCATGCAGCCGATCTGATTGAGTCTCGCTCTGTACTAGTGGGTGGAATTCCAGCAACAAAGCCAGCTTCGCAAGTTGATGCCGAAACCTCAATAGTGCTACAAGGTGATCGAGATGATTTCGTCTCGCGCGGTGGCCACAAGTTAGCTGGCGCCCTGGATGTCTTTACTGGCGTTGAAATTGACGGGCGCACATGTCTGGATGCCGGGGCTTCAACTGGTGGATTCACAGATGTCTTGTTACGACGCGGCGCAAAACTGGTCGTGGCAGTTGATGTGGGATATGGCCAACTTGCGTGGGGACTACGACAAGATCCACGAGTGAAAATTCTTGATCGTACAAATATTCGCCACCTTACTGGTGATCAAATCGCTGAAGATATCGATCTCGTGGTCGCAGACCTTTCCTTCATCTCACTTTCTTTGGTCTTGCCAGCACTGGCTGCAGTCTCAAAGCCCGATGCCGATTTTGTCTTAATGGTCAAACCTCAATTTGAAGTGGGTCGTGAAAAGTTGGGTGCTGGCGGTGTCGTCCGAGATCCTGCTTTGCGCAGAGCTGCAGTTCTCGATGTTGCAGAGTCTGCCTACGATGTTGGACTCGGCACACTCGGAATTGCTGCAAGTCCACTACCTGGGCCTGCCGGTAACGTCGAATATTTCCTATGGTTACGACGTGGTGCACCTGAAATTAATGAAAAAGCACTGGATGAAGCGATAGCGGCAGGGCCGGAATAATGAGTATTCGTAGCGTTGCTTTCCTTGTTAATCCATCTCGCCCAGAAGCGATTAGCGCTGCCGGTGAGTTAGCCCCCCTTCTTTTCTCAGCTGGATTTTCACTTTACACAATTTCGGATATTGATATCGAAGGAATTAAGAAGGTTGCTGCTGCAGATCTCCCAGAGATTGAATTAGCAGTAGTGCTCGGTGGCGATGGAACGATTCTTCGAGCGGCTGAGGTAACCCTTGCCCGCAAGATTCCACTGCTTGGCATCAACTTGGGAAATGTTGGTTTCCTGGCTGAAGTAGATCGGCCAACGATTAAAGCGATAGCACAGAGCATTATTGATAAGAGTTATGTCAGTGAGAACCGAATGGTTCTGCAATTTGAAATCGAACGTGGCGGCAAAGTGGTCTCAAATGGCTGGGCGCTCAATGAAGTCACTGTTGAACGAGATGCCACCACCATGGTTGAACTCTTCGTTGAAATTGATCGGCGCCCCTTGTCGCACTGGGGCTGCGATGGCGTTATTTGCTCAACTCCAACTGGCTCAACTGCCTACGCATTTAGCGCCGGTGGTCCGGTTTTATGGCCTGAGATCGAAGCTCTGGTCTTACTACCAATCTCAGCTCACGCCCTCTTTGCAAGACCGATGGTTGTTTCTCCGAAATCAGAGATCATCATTACCGTGGAGTCATCAGCTGCCTTGTTATCGGCAGATGCGCTGCGCAAGACTCCCTTGCAGTTAGGTGATCGAATAATTATCACTCGTGATGAGCGCACTATTAAGTTATCGCACGTGTCATCAACGCTCTTTACCGACCGTCTGGTGGCAAAGTTCAAGCTTCCCATTGAAGGTTGGCGCGGTGAGTGAACGCTCCTTCCTAGAAGAGATATCAATTCGAAATCTCGGAGTTATCGAACAATCAGAGCTTGAATTAGGTCCAGGGCTGAATGTCCTCACCGGTGAAACTGGCGCCGGCAAGACCATGATTCTGACCGCACTGTCATTAGTCCTTGGTGGAAAGAGTGATAGCGCACTAGTAAGACACGGTGCGGATCGACTCAGTGCCTCAGCAACGTTTTCTATCGCGTCATCACAGGTTGAAGGTTTAGAGGAGTTAGGCGCCCAACTCGATGACAACTCACTGATCATCTCTCGCACTGTAAATGCGGATGGAAAGAGCAAGGCAGTCTGTGGGGGAGTCACAGTTCCAGCTGGAACGTTGGCCACAATCTCCCAGAACCTCATTGAGATTCATGGCCAGTCAGCCAATGCCCAAATCACTAAGACTTCAACCCAGCGAGAGTTACTAGATCGCTTCGGGGGCGCAGCAATTGCATCCGTTCTAAGTGCCTACCAACTCAGTTACGCGAACTATTTAGAGATAAAGGCCCGCTTAGCAGATTTGAAGAGTTCTTCCAGCAAGCGAGATTCTGACATCGCCGAGCTCCGAGAGTTCATCACTGCCTGGGCAACTCTGAAGGCCGTTCGTAATGAGTGCAGTGCAACTGAGGATGAAATCAATCGACTCTCCAGTGTTGAAGACCTTCGCATCGCAAGTCAAAGTGCGAAAGAGGCTTTGGAGACAGAAGAATCAGGTGCTCTTACGCTTTTGCATACAGCAAGACGGGCACTCGATTCAGTTAAAGCAAAGGATTCCCGGCTTGAATCTATCGCCGAGCGCGTGAGTGAAGCAGTCTTTATCTTAGATGACGCCGCAACAGACCTTGCTTCCTATGCCACCGGACTTGAGGCAGATCCGAGACGACTAGATGCACTTAATGAACGTAAATCGCAATTAAATACATTTATCAAGAAGTGGGGTGGGGCGGGCAGTGGCGATGAAGAACTTGTATTACTTGCCGCAAAAGCTAAGAGCGGCAAGGAAGTCATAGGCGACTTAGAGGGCGGAGATGATCGAATCGCCGAGCTAGAAGGCTCACTAACAGTGGCAAAGAAAGATCTGCTGAAGAATGCGAAGTCGTTGACAGAAGCCCGAGGCAAGCAAGCGGAGAAGCTCTCTGATTTGGTGACGACTGAAATTCACGCACTTGCCATGCCGCATACCCAGTTCTTCGTTGAGATTTCATCACCTGATTATTCGGCCAACTTGAAAGAGTCTGATTTCACTCAGCTTGGTTGTGATGAGATTTCAATGTTGATCAGAGCTCAGGTTGATGGCCCGAAGGTAGCTCTTGGCAAAGGTGCAAGTGGTGGAGAAATGTCGCGAATCATGTTGGGACTGGAAGTAGTGATTGCCCAAACGCACCCAGTGGGAACATATATTTTTGATGAGGTGGATGCCGGCGTTGGCGGTAAGGCTGCGATCGAGGTAGGAAAACGGCTGCATCAACTTTCCAAGCAAGCCCAAGTTATTGTGGTTACACATTTGCCGCAGGTGGCTGCGTGGGCAGACACCCATTTTGTGGTGAAGAAGAGCAGTGATGGTTCTGTAGTCGCATCAGGTGTGGCCAAAGTCCACGATGCTGATCGCGTGGAGGAAATAGCCAGAATGCTTGCTGGGCTTGAAGAATCGACTAGTGCGCGCGAACACGCGAGTGAACTTTTGGCGCTGCGCGGGTAGAGCGTAATTTGATGATAGGTTGGTCTTCCATGAGCCAGCCGCATGTGACTAAACATATTTTCGTAACTGGCGGAGTCGTCTCAAGTCTCGGTAAAGGCCTCACAGCATCATCTCTAGGTCGCCTACTCGTTGCCCGTGGAATCCGCGTGACCATGCAAAAGCTCGATCCGTATCTCAATGTGGACCCAGGCACCATGAATCCTTTCCAGCATGGCGAGGTCTTTGTTACCGATGATGGCGCCGAGACTGATTTAGATATTGGTCATTATGAGCGCTTTCTTGATCGCAACCTCGAAGGTTCGGCAAATGTCACTACAGGTCAAATTTATTCGCGAGTAATTGCGCGCGAACGACGTGGTGAGTATCTAGGTGAGACCGTACAAGTGATTCCGCATATCACCAACGAGATTAAAGAACGCATGTTGGCTAATGATTCAGATGAAGTAGATGTTGTCATCACTGAAATCGGTGGAACTGTCGGAGATATTGAGTCTCAGCCATTTTTGGAAGCTGCGCGTCAGCTTCGCCAAGATGTGGGTCGCGACAATGTCTTTTATCTTCACATTTCACTGGTTCCATATATTGGTCCTGCAGGTGAACTCAAGACAAAACCAACACAGCACAGTATTGCCGCACTTCGTAGTATCGGTATTGCACCTGACGCCGTTGTTCTGCGTTGTGATCGTCCGATACCGGCAGGGATTAAGAAGAAGATTTCCTTGATGTGTGACGTCGATGTTGAGGCCGTTGTTGCCGCCGTGGATGCTCCCTCAATTTATGACATTCCAAAGGTTCTCAACGGTGAAGGTCTTGATTCCTACATTGTCCGCAGACTCTCTTTAGGTGGTCATGAAGTTCAGTGGGGAGAGTGGGATGCGCTCTTGCAGAAAGTTCATCATCCTTTGCACACCGTAAAGGTTGCCCTCGTTGGAAAATATATTGATTTACCAGATGCGTATTTATCAGTTTCGGAAGCACTTCGTGCTGGTGGGTTTGCCAATAGCGCGAAAGTTGAACTTGTCTGGATCCCTAGCGATGATTGCGAGAGCGAAGCCGGTGCCAAGAAAGCCCTTGCCGGTATTGATGCAATCTGTGTTCCTGGTGGATTCGGTATCCGCGGAATTGAAGGAAAACTTGGCGCCCTGAAGTTTGCTCGGGAGAACAAGATTCCAACACTGGGTCTTTGTTTAGGTCTGCAGTGCATGGTCATTGAGGCGGCTAGAAACTTAGCTGGGATTGCCGATGCCAATTCAGCAGAGTTCACGCCAGAGAGTGGCACCCATGTGATTGCAACGATGGATGATCAAAAGAATATTGTTGCGGGCCAGGCCGATATGGGCGGCTCAATGAGACTAGGTCTCTACCAGGCAGCGCTAGTACCAGGTTCCATCGTCGCCGGAGTTTATGGAAGTAGTGAAATTTCTGAACGTCATCGCCACAGATATGAAGTCAATAATAAGTATCGCGATCAAATTGCAGCCGCAGGCTTAGTTTTCTCGGGGATGTTTAAAGAGCGTGATTTAGTGGAGTTCGTTGAACTTCCTCGCGATGTTCATCCATACTATGTTGGAACGCAAGCTCATCCCGAGCTTCGATCACGACCAACAAGACCGCATCCATTATTTGTCGGTCTCATTGCTGCAGCACTTGCGCAGAAGAAGTAGGTATAGCGCGGGGGATTGATGAACTTTCACACCGCCAGTACCAACTATCTCAACCATCTACGGATTGAGCGAGCATTAGCCACAAACACCATGGAGTCATATCAACGTGATTTGGGAAAATTCTCACTTTTTCTCATCGATTGCGCTAAGGATTTCGCCGATCTTGCGCCATCGGATGTTCAGGCATTCGAAATCTTCCTCAAAGATTCAAAAATGAGTGGCTCCAGCATTAACAGATGTATTTCAGCCCTGAAAGGTTTCTACCGGTACTGCGCTCTTGAATATGAGATTTCAAATCCCATGACTGAATCAACGACGCTCAAGACCCCACGACGTTTGCCTAAGGCACTGTCTATCAGCGAAATCACCTCGCTGATTGAATCGGCGAAACGAGAGGGAGATCCCGTCTCGCTGCGAGATAGCGCAATACTGGAGATTTTGTATTCCACCGGAGCGCGAGTGAGCGAAGTGATCGGAATCAATTTTTCAGATATCGCGACCCAAGATTTGGATGGCGAGAAAATCTCAGTGGTGAAATTGCGAGGCAAAGGTTCCAAGGAGCGAATAGTCCCGCTCGGCAAATTCGCCTTCACCGCACTTGATGACTATTTGGTTCGAACCAGACCACTTCTTGCCGCTAAGAATGCAAAGAGTGAAAGTGCGCTCTTTCTTAACTCCAGAGGCAAGCGACTTTCACGCCAGAGTGCATGGCAGATAGTTCTAGATGCCGCTGTTGCTACCGGCCTTGAGGGCAAGGTATCACCGCACGTATTTAGGCACTCATATGCAACGCATTTACTTGATGGTGGGGCAGATATTCGAGTCGTTCAAGAACTACTAGGGCATTCATCGGTTACTACAACCCAGATTTACACCCTGATTACAATCGATAAAGTGCGCGAGAGCTACAGTTCAGCTCACCCAAGAGCTAAGTGATTACAGGCCGCGGAGACGACGAGCGAGAATGCTCTGATCACCCTTAGCTTCTAGATCAGCAATGATGACAGCGATTGATTCGCGAACAATGCGGCCACGATCGACAGCTAAACCTAAATCACCACGCAACATCAAGCGCGCTTGATCTAGATCGAAGAGCTCATCAGTTGATAAGTAAACCGTGATCTTTTCTTCATGTAGTTCGCGACCTGATGGAGATTTCTCGGCAGCGGTAACTCGTCTGCGAGAAATTGTGCGGACACCCTTCTTGGTTTTTGTTTGTGATGTGCCAACCGGTTGTGGGGAAGTGGGTGCAGCAGGTGCGGCTTCAACTACTTGTCGAACAGCGCTCAATGCTGGTGTATTAGCGCGGAATAATTCATCTGCTCCGGGCAAGCTTGCTCTGCGTGTCATCGGGCGCCTCCTCTGGCGATTAGTTCTCGAGCTAGGCGGCGATAAGACTGGGCGCCACCAGAAGATGATGCGTATGCGGTGATGGGTTCACCTGCAACGGTTGTTTCTGAGAAACGGATAGTTTTAGCGATAATCGTTTCAAATACATCCTCTGGATATTTCTCGAGGATTGCAGTGAGAACTTCGCGATTGTGAAGTGTTTTACGGTCATACATTGTTGCCAAGATACCAATGAGCCTCAGATCAGGATTAAGGAAACTTCTCACCTTATCGATATTTCCCTTCAGCTCGATAAATCCGTGAAGTGCGAAATATTCACACTGCAGCGGGACAATGACTTCATCTGAAGCAACGAGTGCGTTAATAGTGAGCTGACCCATCGTTGGTTGGCAATCGATAAGAATGACATCGTATTCAGAACTCAGTCTTGCTAGCGCACGCTTGAGATATTGCTGGCCACCGATTTCTGCGCCAAGTGTTGTTTCAGCAGTACCGAGATCGCGGTTTGCTGGCAGGAAATCTAAATTAGCAACTGAGGACTTAAGTACGATCTCGTCGATATTGGCATCAGGTGTCATCAGCGCGTAATAGACAGTGTTTTCAAGTGGAAGGCTATGAGCGTTGACACCGAGACCAAGGGAGAGACCACCTTGCGGGTCAAAGTCGACTAGGAGCACCCGGCGACCAAGTTCTGCGAGGGCAGCACCGAGATTAATTGTGGAGGTAGTTTTACCTACACCGCCTTTTTGGTTAAAGATTGAAATGATTTTTGCATGCCCGTGCTCTGTTAAGGGTGCGGGGATCTTAAAATTCTTCGGTTCACGTCCAAGTAGGTTGGCTGTAGTTGCCACATCATCGTCAAATGTCGATTTAGCGTTCAAGCGAGAAACCTCTTTTCATTTACCGCGACTCTACGCGTAATGCGCAGCGATATGCAAGTAACGAAGTACTGTTCGCACGTGGAAAATACCCTGATTCCGGTTCCAACACCGGAGGCTACGCCGGCAGATACGGGTTTTAACGTCCACCTTTCCAACTTCGATGGACCCTTTGATCTCCTGCTCCAACTGATTTCTCGCCACAAACTCGATATCACTGAGGTCTCCTTAAGCCTTGTCACCGATGAATTCATCTCTTTTATCCGCAAATTGGAAGAATCGGGCGAGGGCTGGCGCCTTGACCAGGCGACCGAATTTCTAGTTATTGCCGCCACCCTTCTAGATCTCAAAGCGGCGAGGCTACTGCCCAGCGGTGAGATTGAGGATGAGGAAGACCTCGCCATCCTTGAGGCCAGAGACATTCTCTTTGCCCGATTGCTTCAATACCGAGCCTATAAGGAGATTGCCGCCTCCTTCCAGGAAGCGATTTTGGCTGCCGATAAGTCCTTCCCGCGCGTTGTTGCCCTTGATCCGGCCCTTGCATCGCTACTTCCTGAAGTCTTGATCGGGGTGGGAGCCCAGCGCTTTGCCGCGATAGCTGAGCGCGTACTCACTCCTAAGGCGCCCCCAGTTGTGGCTGTGGAGCACCTTCACAGCGCCCTGGTGAGCGTGGCGGAGGAGTCTCGCTCAGTGGTCGAGGCGCTTCGAAAGTCGCGAACGCTATCCTTTAGAAATCTCATCCAAGGAGCGGACTCCACTCTCGTTGTCGTGGCCAGATTCCTGGCGCTGCTAGACCTCTATCGCCAGGGGGCCTTGCGTTTTGAGCAGGTAATGGCCCTGGGCGAGCTCCAAGTGACCTGGGTTGGCTCCGATGAGGGAGAAGTTTTAGCAACCAATGAGTTTGATATCCAGCCAGAGATGCAAAACGAGACAGAAGAGGGCGAAAATGTCTAAT
>CAIXKQ010000157.1 GCA_903920065.1 uncultured Actinomycetes bacterium | reverse complement strand
GCAATGTCTAGAGCCTTGGATGCAGCGCGGAGTTCAGCAGTTGTTGTTGCAGCGTCACCCTTAGCAACTGCGTCGCGGAACTTGCGAACAGCAGTCTTGATAGAAGATGAGACAGACTTGTTGCGAAGGTATGCCTTCTCGTTTGTCTTAATACGCTTGATCTGCGACTTGATATTTGCCACGTTGATAGCTCCGTCTGTGTGTTTTTAGCCAAACCTTGTGATTTGTGCAGAGGCGTAGGTTATCAGCGCAGGGGTATCAGCCCAAAATCGAGAAAACGGCCCTCAAATTAGCGGGCTGCGCGAGCGGCGGTGATGCTCGCCAGCGCTTTTTCTAGGGCAAATATCGGATCCGATGCCGCCCCCTTCACATCAGCATCAGCCTTGGCAATTGCTTCAACGGCCGTTGCTATTCCTCGAGGCGTCCAGGATTGCAACTGACGACGGGCTTTATCAATCTGCCACGGCGCCATACCCAGTTGGCCAGCTAATTCAAATGATTTACTTCCTTTATTTGTGCCAGAAACTTTAGCCAAACTGCGTAGCGATGAGGCGATAGCAGATGTGACCATCACCGGATCTGTTCCTGTCTCTAGTGCACTACGTAAAGTGACAAGTGCCACCGGCAGATTGCCATCAATAGTGGCATCGGCAACATCGAATCCGGTTGTTTCAATTCGCCCTTGATGAAATTTATCAACGATTGCTTCATCGATAGCACCTGCTGGTGCATCAAGTGCGATTTGCGAAACGGCTGATTGCAACTCGCGTAGTTCATTACCCAGTGCGCCCACTAAAGCTTTGATGGCACCTGGTGTTGCCTTGCGTCCAGCATCAAGGAATAGATCTTTCACAAAACTCTCTTTATCTGCCTCTTTCTTCATCGCCTCACAGGCGATGATTTCTGGCTTCACTTTCTTAATTGCATCCAGCAACGCTTTGCCTTTGACGCCACCTTTATGCACAAAGACCACGGTCATGGTGGGATCCGGGGAATCTAAATAGCGACTGACTTCATCTTTTGATTCATCGGGCAAATCTTGCAAATCTTTAATAATCAGCGCGCGGCGTTCGGAAAATAGCGATGGCGCAAGACCATCTGCAATATCGCCCACAATGGCATCGGCGGCGCTGACAGTTGTGATTTCGGCGTTCTCATCTTTAAGTTGGGCTAGAAGTTTGGCCAGGGCGCGATCAGCGAGAGCTCCTTCCGGACCGAGCAGGAGATAGAAAGCGTTCATTTCACCTGCCTCCTAACTCCATGAGAAGAATCTAAACCAGCGCTTGCTGCGCTGTAGTGAAAATTGATGGTTTGTTGCTTTGATTGCTACTGCCCCATCAATATCAGTACGCAATACCTTAGCGCCTAACTGCGTCAGCGCCGAGATGGTGGCAGGTGCAGGATGTCCATAGGTATTAGTTGCGCCCACGCTGATGACTGCAATCTGCGGTGAGAGTTCTCGCATTAAATCTAAATCCTGGAATCTAGAGCCATGATGGGCCACTTTATAGATATCTACTTCGCCAATCCGTGAAACCAATTGGCTCTGCACCGGCGGTTCGATATCACCGGCGGCAAAGAGTGTGAAATTTGGTGAAGTAAAGAGCACCGCAATGCTGGAGTTATTTGGTGTGTATTCACCTGCGCGGTCAGGCCACTTCACCTCTATCTTCACATCTTCAATTGTGGCTCGGGTACCAGCAAATACATCTCCATACCAAGTTGTTCCGATCTTTCTATTCTTTCCCGCACCCGCCAATCCACCCACATGATCTGCGTGGATATGGGTCAATATCAAAAGTGGAATCTCCTTTACTCCCAGTTGGCGTAGGCACCTATCAATTAATTGCGGATCAGGGCCCACATCAATGACAATCGCACGATGCTGCTTGAGATTAATCACCATCGCATCTCCTTGGCCAATATCGCAATTAGCAATCTGCCAATCCCCTGCCGGAAATCGCTGTGCCCAGGAAAAGGTAATCACAACAATCAGTAGCACGATTGCGACCTTTGCTCGACCGAGATAGATAGCAAGAATGAGTACTGCCACAATGAGGAATCCATAGAGCCCGGTCTTCAAGGTAAAGACTGGAAAAGCAGCACTCCACTTCGCAACCCAGACAATCCAGATCGCAAGTGGCTTCACGCACAGAATAAGAAGATGCGAAAGCCAAGGCGCAAAAGGTGAAACAAGTGCTGCAATGAATCCAACAATGGTGATGGGAGCAACGGCGGGTGCAGCTAAGACATTGGCAATGATGCTCATGGGGCTGATGTATCCAGAGAGAGCCACAATAACAGGAGCACAAAAAGCCATCGCTGCAATGGGGGGTGCTAAGAACTTCGGTTTTATCTTCGGTGCCAGAAGTAATAACCCAGCAGTTGCTAGAACAGAGAGAGCAAAACCAGCATCGCGTGCTTGAAAGGGATCTAAAATCACAACAGCTGCGATAGCAAAGCCCAATGCCGGTAGCGGATCTCGTCCTTGCCTAGTGCCAAATGCAACAAGTAAGACCGCCGCCATGGCAGCG
>CAIXKQ010000156.1 GCA_903920065.1 uncultured Actinomycetes bacterium | reverse complement strand
TGGTGTGAATCGGGATACTTCTGCTGCACCTGATGAAGCATCGTAATCATAGTTTCGCGCAGCAAACTCTCACTGGCTTCAACATCGCTCTGCTTATCAAAGTAGAGCGGCTCACCGAAGGCCACAGTGACGGGAAACTTCTCACGACGCAGATTGCGCTTCACCTTTTTTGTCCAAATTCGCTGTGAACCCCAGACAATGGTGGGAATAACAGGAACGCCAGCAGCCATCGCAAGTCGCACGGCCCCGGATTTCAATTCCTTTATTTCAAAGCTGACTGAGATAGTTCCTTCCGGAAAAATTCCGACTATTTCACCCGCGCGAAGTGCACGAAGTGCTGCAACGAAAGATGCCGAGCCGCTACTTCGATCAACGCAGATATGGTGCATTCCACGCATAAGTGGCCCCGCTAATTTATTATCGAATACTTCTTTCTTTGCCATGAAGCGCACATAGCGACCGGTGGGAAGGGCGGCAGTTCCGGTGAGTGCGAAATCTAAATACCCCACGTGATTGATAGAAAGAATCGCTCCGCCATCGCGTGGAATGTGGTGAACGCCCTGAAAATCAAATCGAAGTCCTAAGTATTTCCAGAAAAGTTTGATTGCTACGACTACTGGGGGATAGACAAGATCAGCCACGCAGTGATCTCTTCTCCTGTGCTTGCTTATATAAACGACCAGCGCGATATGAGCTACGCACCAGTGGACCGCTCATCACGCCACTGAAGCCAATGTCTTCGGCTTCTTGTGCCAGCTCGACGAATTCATGAGGCTTGACCCATCGCTCTACTGGGTGATGCTTACTTGTAGGACGCAAATATTGAGTGATGGTGATGAGGTCACATCCGGCAGCGTGGAGATCTATCAGTGCCTGGGAGATTTCGTCGCGAGTTTCACCAAGGCCAAGGATGAGGTTTGATTTTGTAATCAGACCAAATTCTCGTGCTTGGGTAATGACATTAAGGGAACGCTCATAGGTAAATGCAGGGCGAATTCGTTTGAAGATGCGTGGAACTGTTTCTAGATTGTGTGCGAAAACTTCAGGACGTGTTTCAAATACCTCATTGAGATAAATCGGATTTCCACTGAAATCAGGAGCAAGCATTTCAACGCCAGTACCAGGGTTGAGTTCATGCACCTTGCGAATAGTCTCGGCATAGAGCCAGGCGCCTTCATCTTCTAAATCATCACGAGTAACTCCTGTGATGGTGGCGTATTTAAGGCCCATAGATTGCACTGACTCTGCAACTCGTCGTGGTTCATCTCGATCAAGCGGGTCAGGTTTGCCGGTATCAATATTGCAAAAATCGCAGCGACGAGTGCATTTCTCACCACCGATAAGAAAAGTCGCTTCCTTATCTTCCCAACATTCAAAGATATTTGGACATGCTGCTTCTTGGCAGACGGTATGTAGGCCCTCGGATTGAACGAGCGAGCGAAGTCTGGTGTATTCAGGGCCCATGTTGGCGCGAGTCTTAATCCACTCCGGCTTACGTTCGATGGGGGTTTCGGTATTTCGAGCCTCAATGCGTAGCAGTTTGCGGCCTTCGGGTGCGATTGTCATGCGCACACCTTCGCTAAGTGTTGGCAGAGAATTTCCTCGACAACAGGTTGCACTTCAGAGATAGAAATTTCTCTACCTAATTCCTTCGCCATTGATGTTACTTCGGCATCGTTAATGCCACAGGGTACGATTTTTGAGAAGGCTGCTAAATCTGGGTTCACATTGATGGCAAAGCCGTGCATGCTCACACCCGATGCAACACGGATTCCAATCGCTGCAATTTTGCGAGCACCACGTGAATCTTCTACCCACACTCCAGATCTTCCGACGATGCGTTTACTTGCAATGCCGAAGTGATCGCAGACCTCAATCAGTGCCGCTTCAATTTCGCGCACGAAACCAACTAATTCACGTGGGTTTGCGAGTTGGACAATGGGATAGCCAACTAACTGTCCAATTCCGTGCCAGGTGATTTTTCCACCTCGATCGACATCTATCACTGGTGTGCCATCGGTTGGCTTTTCAGAATCTAGGGTCCTTCTGCCGGCGGTATAGACCGATGGATGTTCGACAATGAGTAGCGTGTTTTTGGCTAGCCCTTGAGTGACATCCAGATGAATTTTGCGTTGGATTGCCAGAGCTTGCAGATAATCACACGCACCCAGTCGCTGGATAGCGATGGCTCCGGTGGATATTTGCGACTCGAGGTCGGGGCTAACAACTGGCACGGGTACAGCCTAAAGGTAGGCTTGGCCTCTAGCGAATCACGCATCCGCGCAAGCCCGAAAGGTCCGCCCATCTCCATGTCTATCAACGCTGCCCAAAAATCTCGTAAGCCTTTCGCCCTTGCAATGCTCGTGGTCATCATCTGGTTCCTCATTGCCGGCATCTTCGGACCGCTCTTCGGCAAACTGACCTCAGTTCAAGAGAATAACAACTCTTCATTCTTGCCTAAGGGTGCAGAAGCCACACAGGCATCTGAAGTGATTCAAACATTCTCAGGCAAGGATTCATTTAACTTGCCGGCACTGGTTCTCTTCGAGGGTAAGACAACGCCAGAGACGATAGCCAAGATCCATGAACACATGCTCGGAGTTGGCGGACTTGCACTAGGTGGAACTGAGAAGAAAATCTCTGATTATCTTGCTCCAGGCCAAGCAATCTCAATTTTCCCAGCAGCTGATGGAGAAGCGATTTTGGCTAACGTGCCACTGGACGGGAACGCAATCGGGGAGTTACTGCCCAACGATGAACCAGTACTACCTGCTGTAGTTGAGGCGCTGCGCGAAGATGTGAAAGATATTGCAAAGGCCAACGGTGTCACTCATTACGTAACCGGACCTGCCGGATTACTGGGCGATCTCTTTAAAGCCTTTGGAACACTTGATTCAACTCTTCTACTTACAACTCTTGGAGTTGTTGCTGTCATTCTCATCTTTGTCTATAGATCACCCATCCTGTGGATCATTCCTTTGCTTTCGTCTCTCTTCGCACTTTCCACAGCTGGTGGAATCATTTATCTCCTTGCCAAAAAAGACATTCTCGATGTCGATGGACAATCGCAGGGAATTCTCTCTGTTCTAGTCATCGGTGCAGCCACCGATTATGCGCTGCTCCTAATTGCGCGCTATCGAGAAGAGTTACATCATCACGAAAACAGATTTGATGCCATGCGAGCTGCTTATAAAGGGGTGTGGGAACCAATTTTGGCTTCAGGTTCCACAGTTGCGATTTCGCTATTAGTACTTCTCTTCAGTCAGCTCACTAACACCGCAAGTTTGGGACCTATTGGAGCAATTGGAATTGTTGTTTCGATGTTCACAATTCTCACCTTGCTGCCAGCACTTCTGCTTATCTTCGGGCGCTGGCTATTCTGGCCGCGCATTCCACGCAATGACGGTGATGACCATGTCCTTGAAGGCATGTGGTCAAAGGTGGGAGATGGCATCGGGCGTAATCCACGCAAAGCATGGATTGTTACCGGAGCAGTTCTTTTGCTCTTCGCTTTTGCATCGACAACGCTGAAGGCAGATGGAATCGGAACGGTCGACACATTTACCGGCAATCCAGAATCTGTGGTGGGGCAAAAACTACTGGAGAAGCACTTCCCGGGCGGTCAAGGTGATCCCACTCAAGTTGTGATCAGCGCTGACAAGATTGCAGCAGTAACAGCTGCAGTCAAGAATGCACCTGGAGTCACTGATGTTTCACCTCAACTCGATGGCTTACCTATTCCTGGTCAACCGCTACCTGAGGTGAAGATTGTGAATAACAAAGTAATTCTTAATCTAACTCTGAATAAGGCACCAGATAGTGTGGAGGCAGGAAATGACATTCCAGAGATTCGTCGTATTGCAAAGGCAGCAGATTCCACTGCGCTAGTGGGCGGAACGAGTGCGGTTTACTACGATGTTCGTCAAGCTAATAGCCGTGATAATAAGACAATCATTCCTATTATCTTGATTCTGATCACCATCATCTTGGGGCTTCTGCTGCGAAGTATTCTCAGTGCCATAGTTCTTCTTGGAACCGTCGTTCTTTCATACTTCGCGACTTTGGGCGTGTGCGCACTTGTCTTCAACCATGTATTTGGTTTTGCCGGCGGTGATAACTCGTTCCCACTATTTGCATTCATCTTCCTGGTAGCCCTTGGCATTGACTACAACATCTTCCTGATGACTCGCGTGCGAGAAGAGTCAGCAAAGATTGGAACGCGTGCCGGTGTTGTGAGGGGCGTGACCGTCACAGGTGCTGTGATCACATCAGCCGGCATCGTGCTCGCTGCCACCTTTGCCGTCCTGGGCTTGTTGCCTCTTGTGCCACTGGCTGAACTTGGTTTCGCGGTCGCATTCGGCGTATTGCTCGACACCATTATCGTTCGGTCAATTCTGGTGCCGGCACTCGTGCATGAAATCGGACCAAAAATCTGGTGGCCTTCAAAACTACAAAATAAGTAAGTCATAATCACTTCGTGTCCGATAAACCTGTTGCCGTAATCGGAGCTGGCCTTGCCGGACTCAGCGCTGCTATTTCTTTGCAAGAGGCTGGACGTGAAGTCGTTATCTACGAGGGCAGTGATCGAGTCGGTGGCCGGGTAGCCACAGATTACATCGATGGGTTCACACTCGATCGCGGCTTTCAGCTGATCAATGCCAAGTATCCGGAACTTCTTCGACTCGGAGTAGTTGATGAATTAGATTTCATCTTCGCACCACGCACTATTGATGTGTGCTTAGGAGAGAAAAGAATTGCGCTCGGAGACCCGCGTAGTAATCCGTTCGCTAGCTTAAATCCAGCAACTGGAAGCTTGCCTGAGAAGCTTGGGTTTGTTGCCTATTTGTTGCGCACAGCTAGTGCCGAGAAATCTGTAGAAGAAGAGCTGAGTCACCTGGGAAATCTTTATTCACGAGTACTCAAACCATTTCTCTGCGGAGTCTTTCTGACATCACCGGCGTCGGTCAATGCGGTCATAGGAAAAGGATTGATTACATCTTTCATTTCCGGAAAGCCCGGGCTACCACGTAAGGGGGTGGGGGCACTTCCAGCCGCGCTTGCCGCTCGTGTGAAGAAGATAGAACTGAACCACCGCATCGATTCATTATCGCAATTTGATGGTCAGCAGGTTATCGTTGCAACAGATCTGACGACTGCCGCGCAGTTACTTGATATTGCAAATGTTCCAAAATTAGCCGCCAGTACGACCTGGTACTACGAGGTACCCCAAGAACTCACTGGATCTGCGCGCCTGCTTATCGATGGTGAGCACCGAGGTCCAGTAGTGAATTCAATTGTGCTCTCAAATTTAAATCCGTCATATGCACCAAGTGGAAAATCGCTCCTTGCTAGTACGACATTAGATTTCGCCTCAGAGTCCGAGGTGCGAAGACATCTGGCGCTCATGTGGGGAGCACACACAGGTGGATGGTCGCTGATAGCCAAATACGATATTCCAAAATCGCTGCCAATTTTTGCGATAGGCAATCAGAGCGCAGCATCATCACAATTTTCTGAAGATATCTATGTTGCGGGGGATTACAGAACGGCACCTTCACAAAATGGAGCCCTCTTAGCAGGACGCCTTGCGGCGCAGGAGTTACTCCTCGATTAACGCCGTAAGCGCAGTAGTGATGTGGGGGTAATCCCAGGTAAAGCCAGCGTCGGTAAGGGCCTGCGGAGTTACCTTCTTGCTTCCTAGAACTTCACTTGAGAAGCCGCCGAGTGCGATCTTTAACGCAATAGCTGGGGCTGGAAAGAGTGCTGGTCGATGCATCGCGCGGGCGAGTGCTGATGTGAACTCTTGATTGGTAACAGGATTTGGTGAGGTGAGGTTAACCGGACCAGATATCGGCTTTTCCAAAAGAAAAGTGATTGCATTGACGACATCGTGCAAGGTAATCCATGACCACCATTGCTTACCTGAACCAAGTTTTCCACCCAGACCTAAACGAAACAGTGGCAACATCTTTCCTAGGGCGCCACCAGTTGGATCAAGAACGAGGCCGGTGCGAATCTTGACCGTACGCACACCTGTTGCCAGGTCGGCAGCACCTTCCCACTCGCGGCAGACGGCGGCTAGAAAATCATCGCCAACACGATCACTTTCAACTACCGCGCGGTTTCCTGATTCGCCATACCAGCCAATAGCACTGGCTGATATGAAGACTTGTGGTTTCACCTCTGAGACAGCATTTGCAATTGCAGTCGTTCCAAGCAGACGTGAATTAAGAATTTCCGACCTATATTTTTTGCTCCAGCGCTTATCGCCCACGCCAACTCCGGCCAAATGAATCACTGCATCGACGCCACGCAGGGCTTCCATATCTACATACCCAGTCTTTGGATCCCACTGAATTTCATCCGGTGCAACAACTGCACGGCGCACAAGACGCTGCACCGTATGTCCTTCACTTTTAAGGTGACCTACAAGTGCGGTTCCAATTAGCCCGGAAGCGCCAGTGATTGCGATGCGTTGTGGAACAGGCATCTACTAAAGACCTAAGTCTGCTTCGAAGGAACCGCCTTCTAGTCGTTCTTTGAGTGTTACCAAGAAGCGAGCAGCATCTGCACCATCAACTACTCGGTGATCGTAGGAAAGTCCAAGATAGACCATGGAACGAATCGCGATAGTTTCTCCACCATCTTCGCCCTTGACCACCATCGGACGCTTTACAACTGCGCCGAGTCCGAGAATTGCAACCTGTGGTTGGTTAATGATCGGAGTATCAAAGAGCGCGCCACGGGAACCGGTGTTGGTGAGTGTAAATGTTCCACCACCTAGTTCATCTGGAGTGACCTTGTTATCGCGAGTACGCGCAGCAAGATCTGCAATCTTTCGGGCAACCCCGCCCATATTTAGATCGCCAGCATTGTGAATGACTGGAACTAAGAGACCGCGATCGGTATCAACTGCAATAGCGAGGTGCTCTGCGCCGTGATAAATAATCTGGTCACCTTCAACCGATGAGTTCAATACCGGATGTTGTTTGAGTGCTTCACATACGGCCACTGCAAAGAAGGGAAGGAATGAAAGCTTGACACCTTCACGAGCTTCAAATGTTGCCTTCGACTTATCGCGCAAACGAGCAATCTTTGTGACATCCACTTCAACCACTGTGGTCAATTGCGCTGAGACTTGTAGTGATTCAACCATGCGGGCAGCAATTACTTTACGCAGACGAGACATAGTCACTGTTGTTCCGCGAAGAGGCGATGCGGCAACTGGCGCTGCTGCTTTCACTGGTGCCGAAGCAGCAGGCGCTGCTGCCGACGGCGCAGCAGATGCGTTCTTTGGAGCTAAGGCTTCAATATCTTCTTTGCGAATTCTTCCGCCAATACCAGTTCCCTTAACTGATGCCAGATTTACACCGAGATCATTAGCAAGTTTGCGCACGATTGGAGTGACATAGGCATCTGTTGGTTGTGAGACAGGAGCAGGTGCGACCGGTGTCGGTGCAACGGGAGTTACAACGGGAGTTACAACGGGTGCAGCAACTGGGGCTGGTGCCGCAACAACTGGTGCAGGTGCAACAGGTGCTGGAGTTGCAACTGGTGCAGGTGCGCCACCTTGCACTCCAATAAGTCCTAGACGTGCACCGACTGCAACAGTTGTATCCACCGCTACATCGA
>CAIXKQ010000155.1 GCA_903920065.1 uncultured Actinomycetes bacterium | reverse complement strand
CGTGCATCTTCGACAACAGTCTTTAAGTAATCGCGAATTCCACCAAAACGTTCGAAGTAACGATCCATCAAATCTTGGGCCGCAGGTGGAGTGAGATCTAATTGGGCAGCTAAACCGTAGGAACTCAAACCATAGGCAAGGCCATATGACATCGCCTTAATTTGCCTGCGCATCTCTGGATCCACATCACTTGCTTTAACGCCAAATACTTCAGCGGCAACGGTTGCATGTAGATCTTCACCGGATTCAAAGGCTGCAAGTAGGTGCTCATCATTTGATAGGTGAGCCATGATTCGCATTTCAATCTGACTGTAGTCAGCAGTCAGTAGTGCGTCATAACCACTTCCTGCAATAAAGCAATTTCTAATTTTGCGACCCTCTTCGGTGCGCACTGGGATATTTTGCAGATTTGGAGCCACTGAAGACAGGCGCCCTGTTGCCGCTACGGTCTGGGCAAAGTGCGTGTGAATTCTCTTATCCTTCTTAATTTCAACAACAAGTCCTTCAATGGTCGTCGCTAATTTCTTTGTCTCTCGAATACGCAAGAGAGCTGCCAATACTGGATGCGAAGTCTTTTCAAAGAGCCACGAAAGGGCATCGGCATCGGTAGTAAATCCAGTCTTTATCTTCTTCGTCTTGGGTAGTCCGAGTTCATCGAAGAGAACAACTTGTAATTGCTTAGGGGAAGCAACATTAAATTCATGCCCCGCAGCTTCATGAGCATTCTTAGTTTCGCGCGCAACTTCGGCCTCAAAGAAAGTTGCCAAGCTTTCCAGCTCCTTCTTATCTACCGCTATCCCCCGGTTCTCCATAATTGCCAGCAAATCTGCAATCGGGAGTTCGAGTTCGCTATATAACTTTGTTAGTCCACGGTTTTCTAACTCTGTGGTCAGTGAATCACGCAGCCCAAAGAGTGCACATGCCGTGGTGAGCAATAGTTGTTCTGCCGAAGACTCATCAAGTTGGCTGCCATCTCCCCAACGTTCAAGTAGATCTGAAACTTCTTGTGCGCGCACTCCAGGATTAACCAGATATGCAGCCAATGCGGTATCAAAAACAACACCAGTCAGAACTCCTTGGCGCGCAACGGCTTTGCCATCATGTGCAATTTTCTTAACCTTAGGATCACTGGCCCAGGCGCCCATTTCCGCTGAATCAACGATAAATGCGGAACTTTTTGATAGCGCGACTGCATAGCGTTGCAATTGGTCATCCACTAATTCACATGAAATCGCAATTGGACCTGTATGCGAGGCAATCTTTGCATCGGCCTCTTTAGCCGAAAGAATTTCAGAAGCTATCTCAGAACCGAAGAGTGACGGCGCCAAGTCAGTGTTCTTACTCTTCTGCACATCTTTCACAGTTGCTGGTGTCGTTGAGATAGCTTTCAACCGATCTTTCAGCGTTCTAAATTCCAATTGTTCAAAGAGAGCGGTGAGGTTGGAGTCATCGACTCCCTTCCACGCCAAAGCATCGATCTCAAAGGTGATGGGTGCATCGTGAATAAGTTGTGTGAGTTCACGGTTGCGCACCACGTTCTCGATATTTGCACGCAGTGATTCACCCACTTTGCCGCCCACTGTTGTAGCTTGTGCGAGTAATTCGGCAAGAGAGCCGAACTCCACAACCCACTTTGCCGCAGTCTTTTCACCGACACCAGGAATTGATGGCAGGTTATCGCTTGGATCTCCGCGAAGGGCTGCAAAATCCGGATACTGATCCGGCGTCATTCCATACTTTTCCTGCACCGATTCGGGCGTCATGCGCGCCATCTCACTCACACCACGCTTGGGATAGAGAACAGTTGTTTGAGCTGTGACCAACTGGAAACTGTCGCGGTCTCCGGTGCAGATCAATATCTCTGCGCCCTCTTTTTCAGCACGTTTAGTAATTGTGGCAATGAGGTCATCTGCCTCAAATCCTTCAAGTGAGAATTGTGAGATTCCGAAACCCTTCACTAATTCATTGAGATATGACATCTGAGATCTAAATTCATCAGGTGTCTTAGCCCGATTGGCTTTGTACTCAGGAAATATCTCGGTGCGAAAAGTCTTGCGAGAGACATCAAAGGCGACGGCCACGTGGGTGGGCTTCTCATCTTTAAGAAGGGAGATGAGCATCGTTGCAAAACCATAGATGGCATTGGTGTGCTGGCCCTGGGCAGTGGTGAAATTCTCGGCTGGGAGAGCAAAAAAAGCGCGGTATGCCATGGAATGACCATCGATAAGAAGTAATCTCTTCGTGGTCATAGGCTCATCTTAGATATAAACTCATCAACTATGACGCAACCAGATTACCTAGCAATCATCAAAGAACGTGGACAAGGCGCCCTCGATATCAAGATGGGCATTGAGATGCTTGAAGTCTCCCCCGAAAGACTTGTTGCTCGGATGCCCGTTGAGGGAAACACACAACCGATCGGATTGCTCCATGGCGGGGCCAATGTTGTACTCGCTGAGTCACTTGGCTCTATCGGAACGCAATTACATGCTGGCCCGGATCGCAAGATTGTTGGCGTTGATATCAACGCTACTCACCACAAATCTGCAACAAGTGGTTGGGTGACAGCAGTTGCAACCCCTATCTCATTGGGCCGCACGCTATGTGTCTATGAAATCGTAATAACAAACGAGGCAGGTCAGCGAACCTGTACGGCTCGCATCACCTGCCTCATTTTAGATAAATAACTTCGAGCTAGTGCGCACCTGTTCCAAGGTATGCCTCACGCACTGCTGGATCATTAAGCAGGTCAGAAGCTTTTGCTTCCTTAGTCACATTTCCAGTTTCCAGGATGTAAGCACGATGAGCACGCTGTAGCGCCTGCTGCGCATTTTGCTCGACCAGAAGAATCGTCACACCCTGCTTATTGATCTCGGTAATAATGCGGAAGATATTCGCAATCATTTGCGGCGCTAGCCCCATGGAAGGCT
>CAIXKQ010000154.1 GCA_903920065.1 uncultured Actinomycetes bacterium | reverse complement strand
GTTGACACCATGCTGACCGAGTGCCGGACCTACAGGTGGTGCAGGTGTTGCTGCGCCAGCTTGGAGCTGCAACTTGATGAATCCGGTGACCTTCTTCTTTGGTGCCATTTCGCTTCTCTTTTCCTATTCGTATTTTCGTAAAGTTCGTTAGAGCTTCTGTACTTGGGTAAATGAAAGTTCTACTGGAGTCTCACGACCGAAGATAGAGACCAATACCTTGAGCTTTGCCTGCTCTGGCATGATCTCTGAAATTGATGCGGGAAGTGTTGCAAAGGGGCCATCCATGACGGTGACTGATTCGCCAACTTCGAAATCAATAAATTTAATATCTGCTTTATCTGCAGCTTTCTTTGGACGTGGAGCAAGAATCTTCTCAACCTCATCCATGCTCAGTGGACTTGGGTTGTGAGCATTTCCGACGAAACCTGTAACACCTGGAGTGTTACGAACTACAGACCAAGATTCATCTGTGAGGTCCATGCGAACAAGTACGTAGCCAGGATAGATATTGCGCTTAACCATCTTGCGCGCACCGTTCTTGACTTCCATTACCTCTTCTTCAGGAACTTCAATCTGGAAGATGTGCTCTTCCATATTAAGCGTGTGAATACGGTTGGCTAGGTTGCCCTTAACCTTTTTCTCATATCCAGCATAAGAGTGGATGACATACCAATCACCAATTGCGGCGCGCAGTGTGCGGCGGAACTCGGCGTTGGGATCATTCTCATCAGATTCAATATCGCCATCTTCATCACTTGCGAGCGCCAAGTCTGAGGTTGACTGGTCATCGATTGATTCAGAGATCGCCTCAGGAACAATAACGGGTGCTTGCACAACCTCAGCAACAGGGGTTGCAAGATCATCAGCGTTGGCAGCAAGGGCTGCCTCAAAGGCATCTGGCGCCGGAGTATTAGAAGTAATCTCTTCAGTCATCTCGCTCAATTCCTTATCCGAATACCCAGAAGACAACTTTGGTGAGAACAAAGTCGATGATTGAAACGACAGCAATAATAAAAGTTACGAAGACGAGCACGACGGCGGTGTAGGTGGTCAACATATTTCGGGTTGGCCAAACAACCTTCTTTAGCTCGGAAAGAACTTGGCGGTAGAAAAGTCCAACGCGCGCAAAAATCCCGAGCTTCTCCTCGGTAACTTCAACTGCATCAGTCATGATCTTCCTTCTCTTTCATCGTTCATTCGGTACATCCGGTGTAAAACATCTTGCAGGGCAGGAGGGACTCGAACCCCCAACCGGCCGCTTTGGAGACGGCAACTCTAGCCAATTGAGCTACTGCCCTTCGCGACGAATTTTCAGGCGCGCCAAGGCGAGGAAGAAAATCATCGTGAGCGTCGAAGTGTAAGGGCAGGGGGCGGCTGGAGTAAAACTGGCTAAATCTGAGGTGGCCAGTACCACCATTTCTGAGCGTGCCAGAGATGCGGGCCATGGTGCAGACTTCGCGTATGAGCAGAATCTCCGCACGAATTTCAGCTATCGCAGAGTCAGCCACATTGGCAGTAGATGCAAAAGCGAAAGCACTTAAAGCAGCAGGTCGACCAGTCATTGGATTCGGAGCTGGTGAACCAGATTTTCCCACCGCTGATTACATTATCGAAGCAGCAGCTGCTGCAACCCGTATTGGCGCAAATCATCGCTACACACCCACACCTGGCCTTGCCGAATTACGTGAAGCAATTGTGGCAAAGACAAAGCGTGACTCACATTATGAAATTACTGTCGATCAAGTTCTTGTTACCAACGGTGGCAAGCAAGCGGTCTATCAAGCATTTGCCACAATTATTGATCCAGGTGATGAAGTCATCTTGCCGTCACCGTTTTGGACAACCTATCCAGAAGCAATCAAGCTTGCTGGAGGGAAGAGCGTTGAAGTATTTGCAGATGAGTCACAAAACTATTTGGTGACGGTCGAACAACTAGAAGCGGCCCGAACACCGAAGACTAAGGCTTTGCTGTTCTGCTCCCCCTCTAATCCAACAGGTTCGGTCTATTCACCTGAGCAAGTGAAAGCAATTGGTGAGTGGGCTGTGAAGAACAATGTGTGGGTCATCTCAGATGAGATCTATGAGCACCTGCTCTATGACGGCGCACAAGCGCCATCACTTCCAGTGTTGGTTCCGGCACTTGCTGACACCTGCATCATCATCAACGGAGTTGCTAAGACCTATGCCATGACAGGTTGGCGTGTGGGTTGGATGATCGGACCGAAAGATGCCATCAAGGCAGCAACAAATCTGCAGTCTCACCTGACATCAAATGTTTCCAATGTTTCACAGCGCGCAGCGATTGCCGCAGTTTCTGGAAACCTTGATGAAGTACACAAGATGGGTGAAG
>CAIXKQ010000153.1 GCA_903920065.1 uncultured Actinomycetes bacterium | reverse complement strand
TGAAGAGCGCTTTTGATTTAGCACGCGATCACTCCGAAGTTGGAGTCATCATTCTTACCGGTCAAGGTGATGAAGCTTTCTGTTCTGGCGGAGATATCAGCGTTCGCGGAGATGATGGTTATCTTGGAGATGATTCACTTTCTCAACAAGGAGTAGGTCGCCTCAATGTTTTAGATTTACAAGTACAGATTCGTCGCACACCTAAACCAGTCGTTGCCATGATCGCCGGTTGGGCAATTGGTGGTGGCCACGTTCTCCATGTTGTCTGCGATCTTTCTATCGCTGCAGATAATGCAAAGTTTGGTCAGACCGGACCGATGGTTGGTTCCTTCGATGGCGGATATGGTTCAGGTCTTCTAGCTGCAAGTGTTGGCCAGAAGAAAGCTCGCGAAATTTGGTTTCTTACTCGTCAATACGATGCCCAAGAAGCTTTATCAATGGGGTTGGTTAACACCGTTGTTCCACTGAAAGAGTTGGAAGCTGAGACAGTTTCCTGGTGCCGCGAGATGTTGCAGAACTCTCCAATGGCACTGCGCCTAATTAAGGCCTCGATGAACGCTGCCGATGATGGACTTGCTGGAGTTCAACAACTTGCAGGAGATGCAACGCTGCTCTTTTATTTATCACAAGAGGGACAAGAAGGCCGCGATGCCTATAAGGAAAAGCGCAAGCCTAATTTTGGAAAGTTCCCTAAGCGTCCGTAAATCTATGGATCAATCCCTGCTCGAAAGTATGCGCGTAGTTGCGCTGCCGACTAAAACAAACTTTCGTGGCATCAACATTCGAGAAGTCGCACTCTTTAAAGGTGAATATGGTTGGGGAGAGTTCTCACCATTTCTTGAGTACAGTCACGAAGAATCTGCACCATGGTTAATGAGTGCCATTGAGGCCGCGACAAAGCCTCGCCCCAAGCTCTATCGCACTTCAGTAAAGGTCAACGGCACTATTCCAGCGCTGATTGATCCTAAAGATATCGAAGGCATCGTAAATTCTTTTCCTGGGGTAAATACCTTTAAGGTAAAAGTTGGCGAGAATCTGCCAGAAGATATTGCTCGCCTTGCCAAAGTCAGAGCATTGCGCCCCCATGCTGCGCTACGCATCGATGTCAACGGTGATTGGTCGGTAGGCGAAGCAATCACCAACCTTCGTGCAATCTATGAAAACATTGGCGCACTGGAATATGTAGAGCAACCATGTGCCACAGTTGAAGAGTTACGAGAACTGAAAGAAAAATTGCACGTCAACATTCCTATCGCCGGTGATGAAGTTCTGCGCAAAGCCCGCAATCCGTTTGAGATTGACCTTAGCGGCGCGGTTGATATCTTGATGCTCAAAGTGCAACCACTTGGTGGCATAGCGCGAGCTCATAAGTTGGCCAAACATCACAATCTTCCAGTAGTTGTATCAAGTGCGCTGGAGAGTGCAGTTGGCATTAGCTATGGATTGATTTTGGCGGCATCACTTCCAGATCTGAACTTTGACTGTGGATTAGGTACTGGCTCCTTGCTCGCTACAAACGTTGCCGAGTTACCAATCATTGATGGTCAGATTCACCTCAAAGAATTTGAGCCAGAATTCAACGGCAATGAAGTGGCGCCAGAACGCTATGAATGGTGGAAGAATCGGGTCATGAAGACTGCCGAGCTTTTGTGATGAATTCTTCAACTCAATTAGCTCGCGTGATTGTTCGCCAAATTCTTGAAGCTGGCGTGAAAGATGTTGTCATTTCACCGGGTTCACGTAACGCCCCACTTTCTATCGCTTTTTATCAAGCAAGCAAGAGGGGGCTGATTAATCTTCATGTGCGTATCGATGAGCGCACCGCCGCCTTCTTCGCACTCGGTATCGCAAAAGCTTCAGGGCTACCGGTGCCAATCTTGTGCACCAGTGGCACAGCGGTAGCTAATTACCACCCGGCAGTTCTGGAAGCATCACATACAAATACTCCGCTCTTAGTACTCACAGCTGATCGGCCTGCAGCACTACGTAGAACTGGTGCCAATCAGACAACCGAGCAGGCTCGCATCTTTGGTAAGGCTGTTCGTTACTTTGCCGATGTATCAGGTTCTGCCTATCCCATGGAACTTCCTTTTAATTCACTTCATTCAGGTCCTGTGCACCTGAACATCCAATTCGAAGAACCACTTATTGGCGACAGTGATGATTCTTGGCTTGATGGGTTGCAAATTGCTGCGCCAAAAGTTTTCAATCGCAAAAGTGCTGGAACTTTTCACACCAAGTCCACCCGCGGAATACTTGTTATCGGACATGATCGCGGTGGCTTAAGCACTGAATCAGTTCTTGCCTTTTCGAAAGAACTTGGCTGGCCAGTTATCTCCGAAGACCCCCTCACCTTCGACGGAGCGATTTCACATGCCAGCGTCTTCTTAACTTCAAATACGATCTCTGAAGATCTCGCGCCAGACACAGTTGTCGTTATTGGTCGCACAACTCTCTCCCGCTCAGTTAACGCACTCATTGCACGGGCTAGAAAAGTTATTGTGATTGATCCGCGTTTAGCTACCGTTGATTCTGATCGAAGTGCCTCACAGAAATTTACCCAACTACCAGCTCTCGAAGTGCAAACACCGGATGCCGAATATGCCGAGAAGTGGAAGAAGTACTCACTTCGCGCGATGAAGCTAGTTGCTGATATTTCAACCTGGTCGGAGCAACTTGTTGCACGCGAAATTAGTGCAGCAATTCCTGAAGGTACTGCGCTCTTTATTTCTTCTTCTCGCCCCATCCGCGACATTGAGGGATTTGCAGTAGCGCGGGCTGGCGTTGAAACCTTTGCTAACCGCGGCCTTGCTGGCATTGATGGCAATATCTCAACTGCCCTTGGTATTGCCTCACAGCGTAATGCGACTATTGCCGTTCTCGGCGATCTTGGTTTTCTTCACGATCTCACTGGGTTAATTCAGCAAGAGAAGATCAACCTCAAGATTTTTGTCATTAACAATGATGGCGGTGGCATCTTCTCCACGCTAAGCCAGCGCGGGGTTGATGGTTTTGAAGAGGTATTTGGAACTCCACATGGCCTAGATATCCCAGCAATTGCTAGTGCGATGGGAGTCACTGCAAAAGAGATCGATAACCAAGCTCAGTTGATATCAGAGATTGCCGCACCTGTGCAGGGGCTCAGTGTTGTTGTTATCAATGTTCCAGCTAGAGAAACGAACGCAGATTTCTTGCAAGGGATTTACAAGAACATTTCATCCATGTAGTGCAGAGCGCATCGGAATCATCTTCGCCGCGCTCTCTTCAAGCTCCTTTTCGGGAGTAGATGCGGCAACAATTCCGCAGCCAGCAAAGATGCGAATAC
>CAIXKQ010000152.1 GCA_903920065.1 uncultured Actinomycetes bacterium | reverse complement strand
TCCTGATCTTGACGGACTGCTGGTATCACAAATTGGTCTTGGCTATAAGTATTCGAAGAAAATCGTTGACCAAAATGGTGTTTACACCAGCACCAATAAGTATGCCGCAGGTGCCGCGCGGGCTTATTCGGGCGGATCAAAGAGCGATTGGTATCTACCGGTATTTTCAGAACTCAATCTTTTATGCCAATGGGCTAAAGGCATACAGCAGAATGCTACAAACTTATGTGGTGGTGGCACGAGCCAAACTCCACCTACGCAAACAGGCGCCGGTTTTGAATTCTTGTATTCCACCGAGCCGGACGGTATTCCTTACTCGACCTCTTCCGAGGAGAGTGGGGCTGACGCAGTATGGCATTGGACCCAAAATATGTATTCCGGTTTTATGGAATCAGTTCCTAAAGGCTCCCTACAAAGAGTCCGCCCAATTCGGGCCTTCTAGGGAAAGTTATGGCTGACATCTATTTCGACGATCCCGTCGAAGAATCAACTGGCAAGCGCAGAAACTTTAAAGGCGTCCTTGCGTTAGTTCTTTTAATGGTTCTTGGTGGTTCGTACATTCAAACTACCCTCGCTGCAAATATCAATTTAAACTCTGGAAGCTCGGTTGAATTCGGTCAAGGCGTTGCAGCAACTACGGCTTGCTCGGGAGCAACTAACTTAACAATCACTCCCGCATCATCTTTTGTTAACGCCTCAGGCGGTGGGGCTCATTACTTTTCTTCGGTAACAGTAGCCAACATTCCATCTGGGTGCCATGGCAAAGATTTCATAATCAATGCGTATGGCAATTCAAATGCTGCGCCACTTGCACTTTTCAATTCAACTTCGACTAGCGCAATTGTCTTTAACAACGCTGGAACATTTCAACGTGGTGCCGGAACAGATACTGGGACAAGTATTACAAGCAGTTCTGGAACATTTACGCTGACTTTCACAACCCCTGTTGCAACATCTGGGTCAGTGTTTAAAGTAACGATACAAAGTAGTAATCACGCAGTCTCTGGTGCGGATTACAACATTGGTGAAGTTGGTCCTGGCGGTGGAAGAATCTTTTATAAGAACGCCGCAGGATTTAATTGCGGTACAAATTACACAGCAACAGGAAGTCCAAATGGTGGTTTATGCACTGTGCTAGAAGTGGCACCGTCTAACTGGCATGGCGGATCTGAAGCGCTAGTGCCTTGGGCAACTGGCACTGCAAGTTCTGGTAACGCGGTAACAGATATCACCGGAATTACTAATGAGAGCAGTGCATACAACAACGCGCTTGGAATCGGCCTTGGTTATAAGAACACACTTCTCATGATCGCCCAGGGTAATGACGTCACAACAGCTGCTGGCAGAGCCCGTGGATATGCCGGTGGTTCAAAAGGAGATTGGTATTTGCCATCCATTGCAGAGCTAAATCTTTTATGTCAATGGAATCGCGGCGTTACGCAGAACGTTTCAACAGTTTGTAATGGAGGAACACTTAATTCAGGAACTGGTGCAAGTTCATCAGGATTCGTGCAGTACACCTACTGGGCATCTTCAGAGAGCGATGCGGGATATGCGTGGTATCAATATTTCGACAATGGTTCTCAAAATATTACGACTAAGAGCTTTTCCATTTACCTTCGACCTGTGCGCGCTTTCTAATTCGATTAATGATGAGAATTTCGGCATCTAAATCCGCACAGGTTATTGCATTCTTAAAGGCCAACTCTGAGGAAATCTCGGCTACGCAAAAATCTAAGGGGAGTAGGAAGAACCAATCTTCGAAGGGAAAGGGTTCAAAGGCAAATTCCCGAAAGGCCTCGTAGGGTTATCTTGCTAGGGAATACGCCAGAGAATTGTGAGTGCCTGCCTAACCCGTTG
>CAIXKQ010000151.1 GCA_903920065.1 uncultured Actinomycetes bacterium | reverse complement strand
ACTAACATCAAAATAAAGAGGAAGAGCATCATGACGGCGCCTGTATAAACCACAATCTGAACAATGCCTAGGAAGAGTGCATCTTGTGCAATGTAGAAAATTGCAAGAGTGATCATGACCCAGGCAAGTAAAAGCGCAGAGTGCACGGCCTTCTTCACCAGGAGCATTCCGAGCGCCGCAATGACAGAGACTGGGGCAAGAACCCAGAACATGATGGTTTCAGGAGTTTGAATCTCTAGCATTAGTTCTGTTCCTGTTGTGATGGGTGTGCTTGGGTAACATCGCCGTTGTAATAATTAGTATCTGTCATACCTGGATACATTGGATGTGGCGGTGCCAGCATTCCTTGACGAAGCGGGGCAAGGAGATCTTCCTTTTCGAAGATTAACTTTTCGCGCTTGTCATCTGCAAGCTCGTACTCATTAGTCATTGTCAGCGCACGTGTTGGACATGCTTCCACACAAAGCCCGCAGAAAATGCAGCGCAGATAGTTAATCTGATAGACCGCTCCATGACGCTCTCCTGGAGAAAGTTGATTTCCTGGAGTGTTATCTCCACCTTCAACAAAGATGGCATCAGCTGGGCATGCCCACGCACATAGTTCACAACCGATGCATTTTTCCAAACCATCAGGATGGCGGTTAAGTTGGTGGCGGCCATGAAAACGTGGCGCTGTCGGGGCTTTCACATCTGGGTATTGCACAGTCTGGTTCTTCTTAAACATGGTTGAGAAGGTGACCCAGAATCCCTTTGCCTGTTCATACAGGGGTGCCGCACCAGGTTGCTCAACTTCTACAAAAGGAACTGAATTGATGCCGAGCTCTGAGCTCTTGCGTGGCTCAATAAAATCTGTCATTTCTGGCCTCCTGTAACGCTAATGGAGCGAAGATGTGGAAGTGAAGGCACTGGGAATTCAGGGCTTTCTCCTTGCGCAAGTGGTGCTCGAGCAACTTTCTTGCTGCGATCTGTCAGCGATGAAATCGCCATCAAGAGCAGAGCTACTCCCCCCGCAAATGCGATGGTCACTGCTCTGCCTGCACCTTGTTGCTGCAAAATGCGAAGAGTTGCAACAATGAGAATCCAAACAAGTGAGGCAGGAATGAGAACCTTCCAGCCAAATTTCATAAACTGGTCATAGCGCAGGCGCGGAAGAGTTGCGCGCAACCACATAAAGATAAAGAAGAACAAATTAACTTTGGTGATGAACCAAACAAATGTGAACCATCCACCAAGCCATTGCTCTGTAAAACCAAGTCCTGGAGGTGCGTGATAGCCACCGAGGAAGAGTGTTGTTGCAAGAGCTGAAACTGCAATGATGTTGACATATTCAGCCAGGAAGAAGAGTGCAAATTTAAGTGATGAGTACTCGGTGTGGAAACCGCCAACGAGTTCGCCTTCTGCTTCAGCTAAGTCAAATGGTGCGCGGTTGGTCTCGCCCACCATAGAAATAAGATAAATAACAAATGACGGGAAGAGCACCACTGCATTCCAAATATTTTGGTGCTGTGAATCAACAATCGCCGATGTAGACATCGAGCCGGCATAGATAAAGACTGCAACAAGTGAGAGCCCCATTGCGATTTCATAAGAAATCACTTGAGCACTTGAACGCAATCCGCCAAGCAGTGGGTACGTAGATCCAGAAGACCACCCTGCAAGTACAACTCCATAGACACCGATTGATGTCACAGCCAGAATGTAAAGAACTCCCACTGGCAGATCGGTCAGTTGGAGCGCGGTCTGATGTCCAAAGAGATTTACTACTCCAGTCATTGGAATAACAGCAAAGGCCATAAAACACATTGAGGTAGCGATGATCGGTGCCAGGATGAAAACAACTTTATCTGCAGCTGCCGGAATGATGTCTTCTTTTAAGGCTAGCTTGACTCCATCAGAAAGTGATTGAAGTAGACCAAATTTACCCACGCGGTTAGGGCCAGTACGCAGCTGCATTTTGGCGAGAACGCGACGTTCAGTCCACACGGCCATCAGCGTTGCAACAACACAGATGATAAATACAAGAAGCGCTTTAACGCCGATAATCCAACCTGGATCTTTTCCTAAAAGTTCTGCTGTGCTCATGCCTTCACCACCGTTACTACATCGCCGTGCACTGCATTGAGTGAAACTAGAGTTTGTGATGCAAATGAGTTACGTGGTAACCACACAGCATCATCATGAATATCTTCAACTAGTGCTGGAATAGTGATGGAGCCGTGTGCATTCGATACTCGAAGCTGATCACCTGATGTCACACCGAGTGATGTCGCACGTTTAGCTGAAATCACAGCAACTGTCGGACGACGCGTGCCAGCAAGATTGTCTTCACCCTTTTGCAAAGTTCCCATATCAAGCAGGCGGCGCCATGAAGTAAGAAGTGCCTCGTTGGCCCCGATTGCTTTTGCAGCTACGGGCGCGACCGATGTGAAGGCAACGCGTGCGCCATCCCACTTACCTAGTTGATTAAATTCACGTGCTGCTGCAGTAACTGTGCCGAGCATGATGGATTCACCCATGGCATCGGCAATCATGGAAAGAATACGAACATCGCTACGGTTCTGGGAATCTTCCACCGCTGCATCAAATGCGCGTGCTCGACCTTCCCAGTTAAGGAAACTTCCACTCTTTTCAGTAATTGCAGCAACCGGTAATACAACATCGGCAACATCTGTAATTGAACTTGGAGCAATTTCTAATGAGACGACAAATGATTTCTTGAGCGCATCTAGTGCCGCGCGTGAATTCGGTAAGTCATGCGAATCGATGCCACCGACAACGACTGCATCAAGTTGACCTGCTGCCAAGCTAGCAATTATTTCTTCTGTTGTCCGCCCCAGTTCAGTTGGTAGCGCGGCAACTCCCCAAGCAGCTGCAATATCTACTCGAGCTGCAGCATCACTTACTGGACGTCCACCTGGAAGAACTGATCCGAGCGCACCTGCTTCTAGCGCCCCACGTTCTCCTGCTCTACGTGGAATATAAGCAATCTTTGCACCGGTCTTAGCGGCAAGTGCTGCCACAGCTGAGAAGAGGCCAGCGCTTTCAGAGGCACGCTCTCCCACAAGAATCACAGACTTTGCAGTCAATGACAGTGTTGCAACTGCAGAACCTTCGGCACCTGGTGCAACTTTTACAAACTCTGCTTTGAGTTTATCCATGGCAATAGATTGTTTCGTTGCCACTGCCGAAACTTTGAGGCCACGCTTCTTAAAATTCTTATTCAGGCGCAGGAAGACAATCGGAGACTCTTCTTCTGGTTCGAAGGCAATCAGTGCAACATGATCTGCCATATCGATATCGCGATAGGTGGTAGCTGAGCCAACAACGTGGGCGGCCAGAAAGTCAGCTTCTTCATCTGAAGTCACACGTGCGCGGAAATCAATATCGTT
>CAIXKQ010000150.1 GCA_903920065.1 uncultured Actinomycetes bacterium | reverse complement strand
TGGTTCAACTATTGCCCAAGCATCACCGCCCAATATGAAGGGGCCAATTTCACTTGCGCTCAGCCATCCGCATCGCGTTCCTTACGCAACCAAGCCAATAGATTGGAGCACTTCTCATACTTGGAACTTTGCTCCCATTGATGAGAGTCGTTTTCCAGCGGTCGCACTTGCTCGCACCTGCGGTGAAATTGGGGGAGGACTCCCAGCTATTTTTAATGCTTCTAACGAGGTTGCCGTGCAAGCATTTATCGATGGGCAGATCTCATTTACCGACATTTTCGCCATTGTCAGTCAGAGCGTGGATCACCTTCGGGCATCAGCGGCCACAACTCTGCGCGATTTGGAAGATGTCAGTGCCGCAGAAGATGATGCTCGCCAGATAGCCAGTGAATTAGTGAAGAAAGGAGCGCTCCGATGAAAGTACTTGGAATCTTAGCTTTTGCAGTTGCGCTACTTCTCTCTGTCATGGTGCACGAATTCGGGCATTACATCACCGCTAAGAAATTTAATATGAAAGTTACTGAATTCTTCCTAGGGTTCGGTACCAAGTTGTGGTCCTTTAGAAAGGGCGAGACTGAATTTGGCGTGAAGGCGATTCCAGCTGGTGGCTACTGCCGCATTGAAGGAATGACACCTATTGATCGGATGCCGGCCGGGGAAGAATCACGAGCATTCTTTACTGCTTCATCAGGTAAGAAGTTAATTGTTTTAGGTGCAGGTTCTTTTGCCCATTTCCTAATCGGCTTTCTGCTTATCTTTTCCATCTTCTTTGGAGTTGGTTACACCGCCCTTCTTTCTAATGTGGCACAAGTTTCTCCCAACTCTGCCGCCTCCGAAGCAGGTTTTCTTGCCGGGGATAAGATCATTGAAGTAGATGGCCAGAAAGTTAAGGATTGGTATCTTGATTCGCGCAAGATTGCCGAGTCGCAAGGCAAGCAGATGCGATTTACTATCGAGCGTGCTGGTGAGGTTCTTACTCTGACAGCGACACCGCAATATGTCCAAGAGCAGAAGCGATATGTGCTGGGCGTGGTCACCCAGATTGGTAATAAACGCGAAAGCTTCTTCCCTGCGATTACTGCCTCTGCTAAAGCCACAGTCACACTTACTAAAGAATCAGTGAAATCTCTCTTTGCTCTTCCTTCAAAAGTGCCACAACTTATTCGCCAAACTTTTATGGGCGAAGAGCGCAATCCTGATGGCCTTGTGGGAATAGTGGGCGCTGCTCGAGTTTCTGGCGATGCGGTAAGTTCACAGAAACTTAATAGCAATGAACGAGTTTCCACCTTTATTCTGATCGTTGCCAGCTTAAATATTTTCGTTGGTCTCTTTAATTTGCTCCCATTTCTGCCACTCGATGGTGGTCATATGGCCATTGCAATTGCCGATGAAGTCCGCGCCCTCTTTGCACGCATTCGCAGGAAGCCTCGACCAGCCGGCATCGATGTCAATGTCATGACACCAATCACCATGGCTGTCTTTGGTGTCTTAGCTGTGCTGACGTTGATACTTCTTGTGGCAGATATCATCAATCCAATTTCACTCAACTTTTAGCGCACACTACTCACCACCAGGAGCAAGATTGCGCGAGATAGGGCAGAATACGCATCATGGTTGATCTCGGAATTCCCAGTGCTCCACCGCCAACGCTGCACCCGCGTCGCAAGACGCGACAGCTTAAGGTTGGCTCGGTTGGGGTTGGGTCCGAATCACAGGTAAGTGTGCAATCGATGTGCACCACTCTCACATCAGATGTCAATGCTACTTTGCAGCAGATTGCAGAGCTCACCGCATCTGGTTGCCAGATTGTTCGAGTTGCAGTGCCATCACAAGATGATGCTGATGCACTGGCACAGATTGCTAAGAAATCTCAGATTCCAGTGATTGCAGATATTCACTTTCAACCAAAATATATCTTTGCCGCAATTGATGCTGGGTGCGCCGCAGTTCGTGTGAACCCTGGCAATATCAAGCAGTTTGATGACAAGGTTAAAGAAGTTGCCAAGGCGGCCGGAGATGCCGGCATTCCAATTCGTATTGGTGTAAACGCTGGCTCGCTAGATCCACGACTGCTTGCAAAATATGGCAAGGCAACTCCAGAAGCTCTGGCTGAATCAGCGCTCTGGGAAGCATCGCTCTTTGAAGAGCATGGCTTTGGCGATATCAAGATTTCGGTCAAGCATCACGATCCAGTCACGATGGTCAACGCATATCGAATTCTTGCCGCCAAATGTGATTACCCATTACACCTCGGGGTCACAGAAGCGGGTCCAATCTTTCAAGGAACAATTAAGTCAGCAACTGCCTTTGGAATCTTGTTGGCTGAAGGTATTGGCGACACTATTCGCGTCTCACTATCGGCGCCTCCGGTGGAGGAAGTAAAGGTTGGCATTTCTATTCTTGAATCGCTTAATTTGCGTCAGCGTAAACTGGAAATAGTTTCGTGCCCATCATGTGGTCGTGCTCAAGTTGATGTGTATACCTTGGCCGAGAAGGTACAGGCAGGTTTGCAAGGAATGACAGTTCCATTGCGCGTTGCGGTCATGGGGTGCGTCGTCAACGGTCCTGGCGAAGCTCGCGAAGCAGACCTCGGTGTGGCATCTGGAAATGGAAAAGGACAGATCTTTGTTAAGGGAGAAGTCATTAAGACAGTGCCAGAAGCACAGATTGTTGAAACTCTGATTGAAGAAGCGATGCGCTTAGCCGAAGAGATGGAAGCCGCCGGCGTTGCATCAGGAGTACCTTCCGTCACTACTTCGTAATCCTCCGGTAGGGTTCGCATTATGTTGCGAATGTCCACTCTCTTCTTGCGTACTTTGCGCGATGACCCAGCTGATGCTGAAGTTCCTAGCCATCGCCTCTTAGTTCGCGCTGGATATATTCGTCGAATCGCTGCCGGTGTCTATTCCTGGCTACCACTTGGGGTCATCACACTTCGCAATATTGAAAACATTGTTCGCCAAGAGATGGATAAGGCTGGCTTTCAAGAAGTTCATTTTCCAGCGCTCTTACCCAAAGATGCCTATGAGCAGACTGGTCGCTGGAATGATTACGGGCCAGATCTCTTTCGCTTGCAAGATCGCAAAGGTGCTGACTACTTACTAGGCCCCACTCACGAAGAGATGTTCACGCTGATGGTTAAGGGTGAGTACTCCTCTTATAAAGATTTGCCACTCTCGCTCTATCAAATACAGACGAAGTATCGCGATGAAGCTCGTCCACGTTCAGGAATTATTCGTGGGCGCGAATTCGTCATGAAAGATTCTTATTCATTTGACCTCACCGATGAAGGTCTCGTTGATTCTTATATGCGCCATCGCGCTGCCTATATTGCAACCTTTGATCGGCTGCGCCTTAAGTACAACATTGTCAGCGCGGTATCAGGTGCGATGGGTGGCTCGGCATCAGAGGAATTCTTAGCACCGTGTGAAACCGGTGAAGATACTTATGTTCTTTGTGAAAAGTGTGGATATGCGGCAAATGTGGAAGCGGTGACAACAGTTGTTGCACCAGGTGATGCATCGACAGTGCCGGCGCAAGAAGTCTTTGACTCACCTAACACTCCCACCATCGACACATTAGTTGAACTGCTTAATGCCAAGTTTGGCGGGGGGTATGACGGGGCAAAGACGCTTAAAAACGTGATGCTGATGGCTGATGAGAAAGCAATTTCAGTACTTGTGCCCGGTGACCGCGAAGTTGATCTCAAGCGATTGCAAGCAAATCTTGCTGGTGTCAATGACTTGCGAGTATTTGAAGAGGCAGATTTTGCAAAGTTTCCAGGACTTGTGAAGGGTTATATCGGACCCCAAGATGCAAAGAAAAATGGCATCACTGTCTATGCCGATCCACGCATTGCTCCCGGCACAGCATGGGTAACAGGTGCCAATGCCAAAGATAAGCATGCGCGCAATGTGGTGAGCGGTCGAGACTTCACCGTGGATCATTACGTGGAAGCAGCGCAAATTCGCCAAGGAGATGCATGTCCTAAGTGCGCAGCTCCAGTTGTAATTGATCGCGCAATTGAAATTGGTCATATCTTCCAGTTGGGTCGCAAATACGCGCAGGCACTGAACCTGACCGTGCTTGATCAAAATGGAAAATCACAAGTTGTCACTATGGGCTCTTACGGAATTGGTGTCTCGCGCGCAGTGGCAGCCATTGCCGAACAGAGTTATGACGAGATCGGACTTTCTTGGCCGGTAGAAGTTGCACCAGCCAAGGTGCACGTTGTTGCCACAGGCAAAGAGGATAATATTTTCGAGACTGCTGAGGAGATTGGCGCCGAGCTAGAGGCGCGCGGAATATCTGTGATGTTAGATGATCGACGCGGCACTAGCCCAGGGGTTAAGTTTAAAGATGCCGAATTGATTGGAATTCCAGTCATTGTCGTTGTGGGCAAGGCGCTGGAAAACGGTAACGTTGAAGTTCGGGTCCGCAAGAATGGTGAAAAGTCAGAGATTGCCGTAGCGGGCGCAGTTGATGCAATTGCAGCCCTGCTACCAACCCTGCCCTAGTTAACAGTTTGTGGGCAACCACTGATAAAATCTGCTCTACAACTTAAGAACAATTTAATATGAAGGGCTAGAAATGGCAATCACGGATCAAATAGCGCAACTGGTTACACCTGCAGTTGAAGCTCAAGGATTTTTCCTTGAAGAAGTCTTACTTGTATCACCCGGCAAACATCGCATTGTTACCTGCATCGTTGACGGCCAAAGTTCCCTCAATATGGATCAGGTCACCGCCGTCTCACGCGCCATCTCAGAACTTCTCGATGAAGCCGCCTTTATGGGTGAAGCGCCATTCACGCTGGAGGTTACTTCTCCTGGCGTTGATCGCCCGCTGACCAAACCACGTCACTTTGCAAAGAACGTAGATCGCTTGCTCAAAGTCATTCGCAATGATGGTGAAGTCGTAACTGGCCGAATCTCTGGCAATACTGAAACTGAACTCACTCTTGCGGTGACTGAGAAGAAGGAAGTGAAAGTAGTTGTCATTGCGCTAGCTGATATTAAGCGCGCAACAGTTGAAATTGAATTTAACCGGAAAGAGAGTGACAAGTAATGGGCGTTGATATTGAGGCGCTCAAGCAACTCACCGATGCCAAAGCGATGCCACTAGAGCAGCTAATTCAGGCAATTGAAGCCGGAGTACTCACCGCGTATTCCGAGACGCTCGAGCCAAATCGATATGCACGCGTGCACCTTGATCGCGAAACCGGAAGTATTGCGATATTTGTTCCCGAGTTCAATGAACTAGGAGAGCGCATTGCTGAGAAGGTGCTTGAGGTAGAGGGCTTTGATCGCACTGCCACCTCCACTGCCCGCCAAGTAATCAAACTTCAAATGCGTGCAACTAACGATGCTGAAATCGTTGGCGAATTCACCGCATCTGTCGGCGATGTCATCTCCGGAATCGTTCAACAGGGGCGCGATCCTAAGATGATTAACGTTAACCTTGGTCGAACAGAAGGGCGCATTCCGCCGCAAGAACAGGTTCCGGGTGAAGTCTTTAACCATGGCGATCGCATTAAATGTTTCGTGGTTGAAGTAAAGCAAGGACTTAAAGGTCCAGAAATCATGTTATCGAGAAGCCATCCAGCACTGGTCAAGCAGTTATTTGCACTAGAAGTTCCGGAAATACAAGATCGCATCGTCGAGATTATGGCGGTTGCGCGAGAGGCCGGACATCGCACAAAGATTGCAGTGCGCTCTCATCGCGCTGGAGTTTCACCGAAAGGTTCACTGATTGGCCCCATGGGTTCGCGCGCACAGGCTGTGATGAATGAGTTACATGGAGAGAAGATTGATATCGTCGATTGGGATGAAGATCCAGTTAAGTTTGTCGCTCACGCACTTGCTCCGGCCAAAGTAACGAGTGTGACTATCGTTGATGAATCAATTCGTTCTGCAAAAGTCATTGTTCCGGATTACCAACTATCGCTGGCCATCGGAAAAGATGGACAAAATGCCCGTCTTGCCGCACGACTTACCGGCTGGCGAATAGATATTCACCCCGATACTCCCGCGTGAAATAGGGATTTCTCACCTCATTCGCTAGACTGGGGCCATCGCATAAGCGCATACGCGTGAGTGCAATTACTGAAATGGATGCGAAAGATATGAAACTCAAATGAGCTCGTTTACATCATGAGGTCGAACAACTAGGGCTCGCATCCCACAAATTTTAATGCGGGCCAAGACAGGAGAAATGTGTCAAAGGTCCGCGTACACGAGTTAGCAAAGCAACTCGGTATGGAGAGCAAGGAAGTCCTTGCAAAGCTCCAAGAAATGGGCGAATTCGTCCGATCAGCATCATCAACAGTGGAAGCACCGGTTGTGCGCAAGTTAGTTGCGCTATACCCAGATGCTAAGCCTGCCGAAGAGAAGAAGCCTGTGAAGAAGGCTGCGGCGAAGAAAACTGCCGCCTCCAAGAAAACTGCTGAAGTAAATCCAGAACTTGCAGCAGAGTTAGCTGCCGAACTCGGCGTAGATCTGGCAGCCCTGAAAGCATCACGTGATGCTGCCGCAACTGCCCACGAAGAAGCAAAAAGTGCTGCAGCTGCAGAAGCTCACGCACCTGTGGCACCGACAACTCCTGCCACACCTGGTGCGCCACGTCCAGGAAATAATCCATTTTCATCAGGAGCGGCAGTTCCACGTCCACCGCGTCCTGGTAACAATCCATTTTCAACAGGTGGCGTAGTTCCTCGCCCACCTCAAAGACCAGCAGGATCAACTGGTGCACCACGTGCCGGTATGGCAGGTGCTCGTCCCGGTTCTGTTCGTCCAGGTTTTGCAGCACGTCCTGGTGGCGCACGTCCGCCAGGTGCTGGTGCTGGAACTGGAAGTGGAAACTATCCACCACGCACAGGTGGTGCACCAACTTCATCAGGTCCATATCGTTCACAAGGGAATGCTCCAGCAGGTGGCGCACCTGGTGGTCCACAACGTCCAGGTGGCGGTGCTCCTAATCGCGGTCCAGGTCGTGGCGGAACTGCAGGTGCATTTGGAAAGAATGCAAGTAAATCTTCTAAGCGTAAGCAGAAGTCACGTAAGGCGCTGCGCGAAGAATTCGACAATATGCAAGCTCCACAATTAGGTGGAGCAGTTATTCCGCACGGTGATGGCAAGACAAAGATTCGCATGCGCCGCGGCTCATCACTTGCAGATTTTGCAGAGAAGATCAATGCAGATCCAGCAGCGTTGGTATCAGCGCTATTCCACTTAGGTGAAATGGTGACTGCAACTCAATCTGTTGATGCTGACACATTTGAAATTCTCGGTGCCCAACTTGGGTATGTCATCGAAGTTGTTTCACCTGAGGAAGAAGATCGTGAGCTCTTGCAGGGATTTGATATCGATCTCGCTGCCGAAATGAGCGACTACGACGAGGAAAATCTCACTGCCCGGCCACCAGTTGTCACCGTTATGGGACACGTGGACCACGGTAAGACATCACTCCTTGATGCAGTTCGTAAGACCGAAGTGATTAAGGGCGAAGCTGGCGGCATCACACAGCACATCGGTGCCTACCAAATTCACCATGATCACGATGGCGTCAATCGCGCAATTACATTTATCGATACGCCAGGTCACGAAGCCTTTACCGCTATGCGTGCACGTGGTGCCAAGGTCACTGATATTGCAGTGCTGGTAGTTGCAGCAGATGACGGCATCATGCCTCAGACAATTGAAGCGCTTAACCACGCTCAAGCAGCTGATGTTCCAATCG
>CAIXKQ010000149.1 GCA_903920065.1 uncultured Actinomycetes bacterium | reverse complement strand
TAGCGTAGTACTTGATTTTTTTGTTCCTATAAGGAGTAAAGAAACTGATGAGATCGTAGTAAACACTGATTTCACGAACGACGGGATCCTGATCCCATGATGATTTGTGAGCTAGACGAATAAGCTCAAGAAGAGCTAATGGCGATGCAATAAATTCACATTCAAAAATCTTCTTTGAGATAACACTGAAATATTGATCGATGCTAGCATGAGTGTGAGAAATCCGATTTCCACCTCTTTAAATATCATTAATTCAATCAACATACTTAAGTAGCAGAACATCTCTTTGTTTTTGTTCTCTCCGCAGTTATCAAATTGCAGCCATAAATTAGGTGGTATAGATAACTGTCGATCTTTCAGTAATTTACAAAGGTCTATCATCGATTGTCTCAAAACGACTGCCATAATATTCGAACCTGAAGATACTAAACTATCTGTGCGATAAACAAATACTGTTTTAATCGGTCCACAATACACTTCGACTCCAATTATTCTACTCTCGATTGATTTATCGCCCTTACTCGGCTGCTTGAATTTTGGCGTATGACATGTATACTGCGTCATCCCATCGATAAAAAAGAGTGCATTTAATGGATTTCCAAACTCATCCAGCTTACTTAATGCTAAATGCTTGCGATCATCTAGGAACCTTCGTTCGGCAGATTGTTGTTGTAAATGCATTTGACGAAATTTTTGTATGATATCAATTTGAGATTTGGAAAAAGATTTATCTGAAAAAATAATTGTAAACAAAGCATTAATAAATGTGAAAGAATAAATGCAGTGATTTCATTACCTTTATTTCGTAGTAGAGCGCTCGCGTTGTTGCAGATTTCACAGGTATTCATGGCTCCTTTACAATTCATCATTCGAACTCCTTCATTATCATACGCATACTTCAAAGCTCTACTAAAAGTACTTTTACCAGCACTTTGTCTCGTTAAGGCTTGAGTATTTTTACAGTACAACATCACTTACCGGCGAACCTGATGATTTGAAGAAGACTTATGACAAGGATCCTTTCCTGTTGTCTTCTTGTCTGATTACCGAAGCTGAAGAAAATCGCGCTGTTGTGATTGGTATCGGGATGTCTTCTCAATGGGGAAAGATTAAAGCCAATCTCGTCACTGAAGCGGTAAACACGCCTTTGCAGGACAAGCTAGAAGAGATGACTCAAAGGGTAAGAGTGATTCAATTCTTTCCAATATGAATTTGCAACCTAACAGTGATTCAACACTTTCGCTAGATTGGTTACATTGGCATGTTCTTCGCAATTGCAACCTTCATAGTTTTGGTCGCTAGCATTTGGACTAAACATAATGGCGAAAAGGTTGTGCGTGGGGTCGTGGAGGCATTCATTGTAGCTGTCACGGTCGTTGTTGTGTCTATTCCGGAGGGTTTACCACTTGCAGTGACGATTGCGTTGGCCTATTCCACAAAGAAGATGTACCAGGACCAGTGCTTCATCCGCGTCCTGGCAGCTTGTGAGACAATGGGCAATGCCACTAATATCTGCTCGGACAAAACGGGAACTCTTACCGAGAATCGCATGACTGTCGTAGAGGGATATTTCGGCGACGTCAGTTATGACCAAGAGGAATTTGCTGTGAAGAAGATACCCGTGGCAGTGTCTGCAGTGATCGTCGAACAGTGCGCAATCAATCGCTCTGCTTATCTAGTTCACAAGTCTCCTGATGGAAAGGTACTAGAGAGGCCGTTGATTATTGGAAATAAAACCGAAGGAGCGTTGATCATGATGATCAACTCTTGGGGTTTCGATCACGAAGAGCTGAAGAGTACCCAATTCCATCAGTCGAAGGACAAGATATTCTCTTTCAACTCTGCGAAGAAGAGATCAACTGCCGTAGTTCATCGCCCAGATGGCAGCGTTCGCATATATTGCAAAGGAGCTACCGAGTGGGTGATGAAAGACTGCTCAATGTTCCTTGCCAGTGACGGTTCTAAAAGAAGTATAGATGCAGCTAAGATTTCTGCTCTTGAGAAGATTATTAACAATATGGCTGATAGAGCTCTGAGAACTCTTTGTCTGGCTCACAAGGATTATCCTTCTCCAGACAAATTACCTGCAAATTGGCAAGAGAGCCCTCCTGATAATTTCGACCTTGTGTTAGATTGCATCGTAGGTATTATCGATCCATTGCGCAGTGATGTGAAAGAAGCAGTCAGAATAGCTCAGGGGGCTGGGGTCACAGTTCGTATGATCACTGGTGATAACATAGCAACTGCCAAGGCAATAGCAAGACAGTGTGGAATACTGAAGGACGGCGGTTTAGCAGTGGAGGGACCATCCTTTAGAAATATGACCCCCAAAGATGTTGACGCAATGATACCTCATCTTCAAGTGATGGCAAGATCCTCTCCGGACGATAAATACTTGCTGGTAACTCGATTGAATGGTTATGCGATTCCAGCCAACGAAGAAGAATGGATCGAAAAAATGAGAGGCCGTAAAGAAGGAATCACGTGGGAAAAAGATCGAGACCTAGTCATGCCTGGTTATCGGGAGGAGTGGGAATCGACCCGTCCTGACGGAGGGGAAGTGGTGGGTGTGACTGGTGATGGTACTAATGATGCACCTGCATTGAAAGCAGCTGATGTGGGCCTTTCTATGGG
>CAIXKQ010000148.1 GCA_903920065.1 uncultured Actinomycetes bacterium | reverse complement strand
TGCACACACTTGCAGCCAATTCCATGATGACATCAAATAACTCTTCTCGCTTCTTCTCGGAAATCTCTTTTGAATCTCGCACCGCAGCCAGCTCTGGTGCAGCTGGATCTGAAAGAATCACTGCTGCAATCACAAGTGGTCCAGCACATGGGCCACGTCCTGCCTCATCAACACCGGCGATGGGAGAAATACCTGCGGCCTGAAGTAACTCCTCAATAGCTTTCATCGAGATGCCTTCATCCGGTTGCGTTACTTAATTGGGTTTTGAGATGAAATGATGCCAATATTTTTAATCGGCCAGATAATGGCATAGGCGCGACCAGTAATCCTAGAAACTGGGACAAATCCATTATTGACATCATCTTGGTGATAACGAGAATCAGCAGATGCCGAGCGATGATCGCCCATTACCCAAATCTTGCCTTCTGGAACTTTGATATTAAAGTCCATCTCACTGGCTTTATTTCCAGCAAAAATATAAGGCTCAGTTGTCTCTTTGCCATTAATTGTCAGTGTGCCACTCTTGGAACAACAGATGACGTTATCTCCAGCTACGCCAATCACACGCTTAACCAGGTATTGCTTTGCTGGATTGGGAAGCACGCCCACTAAGACGAGCCCCTCTTTAATCTTGGCGACAATTTTGCTTTCACCAGGAGTAAATGGCTCTGGCAACCAATTTGCTGGATCTCTAAAGACGACAACATCGCCACGGTTTATATCCTTGGAGATAAAGGGAATCTTGTTAACTGCCACCCGATCTTGAACTTGAAGGGTGTTCTCCATGGAACCGGACGGAATGAAGAAGAATTGGACAAGCAGAGTCTTAATCAGAAGTGAAACGGCGAGCGCAACGATTACAAGAATCGGGAACTCACGAAGGACTGAGCCCTTGCGTGACATATGAGTGAAGTTACTCGGCAGGCTTTTCTTCAGTAGCTGGTTCTTCAGCAACTGCTTCTGCTACAACTTCTTCAACAACTGCCTCAGCAGCTGGCTCAGTTACTACAACTTCTTCCACTACTGGCGCTTCCACCACTGGGGCTTCAACGACTGCTTCTTCAATGACAGGTACTTCAGCAACTGGAGTTGAAAGAATTCCATCGCCGTAACCTTCAATGCCATCGCGCTTTTCGCGGATCTTGGCAGCCTTACCGCGTAGATCGCGGAGGTAGTAAAGCTTGGCGCGACGTACATCGCCCTTCTTTACTAGTTCAATCTTTTCAATCACTGGTGTGTGAACTGGGAATGTGCGCTCTACGCCAACACCGTATGAAACTTTACGGATTGTAAATGTCTCGCGAACTCCATCACCTTGGCGACCAATAACAATTCCCTGGAAGACCTGAAGGCGTGACTTGCTACCTTCGATAACGCGGACGTGGATCTTAAGCTCATCGCCAGCACGGAACTGTGGAATGTCCTTGCGGAGTGAGGGCGCATCTACAACGTCGAGAATGTTCATCTTTATGGTCCTGTTCATTACCTAATCAATTAAGCACGGATATCGCCGTGCAGATGGGCTATCTTGCCATAGAAGGGGCCTTGAGCGTAAATCGGGTATTTGCCCCCGATAATTACGCGGAGAAACCGAGAGTTGCCACCAGCTGCTGGTGCAGATGCGGGCCAGCAGCCACCGTGATTTGTTGGGGCACCGCTCCATATTGGGCAAATGTTGCGCCAGCCTCACGGGCAATTAATCCACCGGCAGACCAATCCCATTCTTTAAGCCCGGCCTCGTAATAGCCATCGATCGCGCCCATTGCCACATGACAGAGATCAACTGCAGCAGCGCCATTGCGACGGATATCGCGCACAACAGGAACCAGCTTTGCAAAATCTGCCAACTGAGTCACACGATGTGCCACATCGTATTGAAATCCAGTTGCAATCAGTGCGCGATCTAATTCAATCGGATTATTACAGCGAATCGGATGCGAGTTATAAAACGCACCACCGCCACGGGTTGCCCACCAAGTTGAGTTAATGGTTGGCGCAGTGACAACACCCACAATGACGCCATTCTCATCTTTGGCTGCGATTGAAACATTCCACCCAGGAAGGCCATAGAAATAGTTGACGGTGCCATCGAGTGGATCAATCAGCCAGGTGATGCCTGAACTTCCCTCGACACTCGCTCCTTCTTCCCCGATAATTCCATCATCAGGGCGGGCGGCAAGCAGTGATTGCACAATAAATTTCTCAGCCTTGATATCCATCTGGGTGGCGATATCGATTGCCGTTGACTTGGATTCAACTTCAAATGCCAATGGTCGATCCAGCAAAAGTGCCCCGGCTTCGGCACCGACTTTCTGGGCTAAGGACAACAATTGCGAATACATACTCGCATCTTAGGGGCTCTAGCTATCTAGAAAATGCTCCCCTATCGGATATTCTCACCTCATGACCGAGCTTCGCCTTACCGGCAAATCCGAGGATGGAAATCAGCTATCCCTCGTTGATAACCAAGGCGCAGAGTTCTCACTACGTATTAGCGACACTCTGCGTGCAACTATCAACCAACCACGTCTGACTTCTGTTCCTAGCGTTGACGCTAGCGAAACAATGTCGGTAAAAGAGATTCAGCGTCGACTACGTGCCGGTGAGAGCATGGAACAAGTCGCTCGCGAAGGCCACCTCACTCTTGAAAAAGTAGAGCGATTCTCCGGTCCCATCATGCAAGAGCGCGAATACATCCTCGATCGCGCGCGTGAACTAGTGATGCGTAAAGATGTTCACCGCATTGAAATGACATTTGCCGATGTTGCGATCGCCAAACTTGCTCCACGTGGTGTTGATATTGATCAGATTTCCTGGAACACCTGGCGTCTACCTGATGGCACCTGGCATATCGAACTCTCTTACCCAAATCGCGATGGCAACGGTGTTGCCACTTGGAACTTTGATTTAGCTCGCCGTGCACTCGATGCCAGCGATGCTAACGGTGCTTGGCTCATTGATGAAGATGCACCAGCGCAACCAGTCTCATCTGGAATCATCCACTCTGAACCTACTCATCCCTCACGTATTGCTGAGATTCTTGAAACACTTCCGGTAACGGCACCGGTAGAAAAGATTGAAACTCCTCGTCTTGCAGTAATCCGCGAGACTCCCACACCAGCAGACTCTCAAGATGGAATTACTGCTCGAGCAAAAGTTCCTTCATGGGATGAAAT
>CAIXKQ010000147.1 GCA_903920065.1 uncultured Actinomycetes bacterium | reverse complement strand
GGGAGCGACCTGCATTGTGAACGCAGACAAAGAGAACACTTGGCTTACTCATTTATTTTCCTGACTTTGTTTTAGAGGTGAGTGCTTTAAATCCTAGATATCCGAGTAGGCCGCCGATAATTTCAGCCAGTACAAATAACGGCGCTGACATAGGTGCTATTCCAGAGAAGGTATCTGAGAACATGCGGCCAAAGACTGCTGCTGGATTGGCAAATGAGGTTGAGGAGGTGAAGAAGTAGGCAGCTCCGATCCAAGCGGCAACCAGGCGGGCAATTTTCTTTTCTTCCTTCTGCTTGAGCGCTAAGTGAATAATTAATATCAGACCCGCTGTGGCAATGACTTCACCGAGCAGTAGATGGGCACCGGTGCGCTCTTTTTCTGAAATATAGATTGCAGAGTATTCAAACATCAGATTGGCAACTATTGCTCCAACGGCAGCACCTGCCAGTTGCGCAATGATGTATAGCGAAAACTCTTTGCCCTTGATTTTCTTGGTGAAAAAATCAACTCCAGTAACAACAGGATTGAAGTGGGCGCCACTGATGGGGCCAAGTAAGGTGATGAGGATGTAGAGGACAAATACGGTTGCAATGGTGTTAATCAGCAACTGGATTCCAACATCGTTACTGAGCGCTGTGGCCATCGCTCCAGAACCCACAACTGTGGCAATTAAGGTGGCCGTGCCTAGAAATTCACTGGTTAACTTTCTGCTCAACATGGATGCTGGGTATCCTTCGCCTATGAGTAGCGATGAGAGAGTCACGGTCGCTTACTTCTTTACCGTCAAAAGTAAGAGTATCCCCTTCGCCTTTTTGAGCATGGCAACCCACGCGCTGCGCACGCGATTGTTCCCCGGGATTTCATTTGCCAAGATGCTGGGCACCGGCAGCGGTGAAACATTTACACCCAATGATGCAAATCTCTATCGCTGGGGCATGGTGGTTGTCATTGGAAAAGACCAGCTCGCCGCCTTTGATCAATCTTCCATGATTAATGCCTGGCGCAGCCGTTCGACTTCTGAATTTCGCGCAGTGCTTGCCCCTCTGTCATCACACGGGCTGTGGGCGAAGAAAAACCCATTTGATTTCACGGCGCCACAACTAAACGCTGATGCACAGATTGCTGCGATTACACGTGCGCGCATTAAGTGGAGTAAGAACTTCATCTTTTGGAAATCAGTACCTCCTGTTGTCACTGATTTGCATCAATCCCCCGGCTTTATTGCTGCCATAGGAATTGGCGAAGCACCTATCGGATTACAAGGGACTTTCTCACTATGGAAATCCGCATCTGCCCTACGAGATTTTGCATATAAGGGCGCCGCACATCAAAAGGCGATAGCGCAGACTAAAGATATTGATTGGTATAGCGAAGAACTCTTCGCCCGCTTTGAAGTCCTAGAACTTCGAGGTGAGATTTCTTCGATTACCCATAAGTAAGGCAGACTTGACCTATGTCGATCCGCCATTACAACCCACGTCGCAGACGCCGTGGCGGAGTCTCCCCGAAAACTCGCAACTTCCTTTACGCACTCGTTGCACTCACTATTGCTCTGCAGATTTCCTATCCGCTGATCGGCGGTGAAGCGCTACGTATTGTCACAATCGCAACTGTCTATGCCGGGGCCCTGGCCATGATTTTGCATGGTCACCTCTCTTATGGATTCAAATACTCCTCACGATATGTGCCAGCAGTATTTCTCTTCGGCCTAGGAATAGAATCCCTTGGCTTACATACCGGTTGGCCCTTTGGCACTTACGAATATGACTCATCGCTAGGTGTTGCACTCTTCGGTGTTCCACTCGTTGTTCCCTTTGCTTGGTTGATGATGGTGCATCCAGCGCTCACAGCAGCGCGTCGCGTCACCACCCACTGGGTATTTATCTACGGCGGAGCACTTCTGATGGCTTGGGATTTATTTCTAGATCCACAGATGGTCGCCGCCGGTCGTTGGACATGGGAGGTACCTGGTGCGCACGTGCCCTTCACACCCGATATTCCACTTTCCAATGCCTTTGGTTGGTTACTTTCAGGATTAGTCATAACCGGAATCTTGCATCTGATTCTGCCGCGCGAGC
>CAIXKQ010000146.1 GCA_903920065.1 uncultured Actinomycetes bacterium | reverse complement strand
CCGGTGATGTGGAAGCAATCGCGAATAACGCTGCTATTGCGCCATTTCTACTGCTTGCACGAGTGGCAACTGGAACGCAACCACTCAACCTTGATACGGCAGAGAAGTTACTCACCAGCGAATTTGGCGGAGCAACTTCGGTTTCACTGCGGCGCACACGTGCGGCGCTACTGGCTGCGCGCGATGAAGTGCTAGATAAGCGCTCTGGCACACAACTTATTCTGGACGCTATTACTACCGGTGATGTTGCCATTGAAGACTCAGCCGAACTATTACGTATTCACGCCCTGTTAGCGGCAGCAAAGAAATCAATTGCCAAAAAGAGCGCCACGATTCACGACCTATTGTGGGCGATCTGGAATAACGCAGTAAATAGCGAGAATGAAAAGATTTCCGAATCATGGCGCACGGCAGCACTGAAAGGCGGCTCCCGAGGAGCTGGCGCTGATCGAGATCTCGATGCCATGATTCAACTCTTTGATTCTGCAGCTCGCCATATTGAACGTTTTCCAGGTGCTAAACCGGAACTATTTTTACAAGAGATTGAGAATGAAACAATTGTTTCTGACCTCATTACCTCGCGTGGAGTGCGCCCTGATGTTGTTGAGATTCTCACCGTGCACTCGGCAAAGGGACGTCAGTGGAGCCATGTTGCAGTAGCGGGTGTGCAAGAAGGCACCTGGCCAAATTTGAAACAACGAAGTTCTTTATTGGGTGCTGAACGATTGGTAGAGCGGGTGCGACATGGTGATGAGCTTGCCCAAACTACGCTGGATATGATTGCCGCAGATTCACTAGCCCAAGATGAAGCACGTTTATTTCACGTGGCAACTACACGTGCCTCAGAGTCACTGCTTGTTACAGCAGTTGCGCGCGAAGATCTCACACCATCAATTTTCTTTGAAGATTTTGCGCACTCATGTGGCGCATCTGATGCAACTATTGAAATTCCAAGGCCACTGACAGCGCCAGCACTTGTTGCCACCTTGCGCCGGGAAGTAACTCTTTCCGGGAACACCGATGCAGCAGCACTCCTTAAGACGTTGAGCGCTAATGGAATACATCTGGCTGCGCCTTCGCAATGGCTGGGAGCAGCGCCCATCACTACCGATGCACCAGTCATCGATGCTGGCGCACCTGTGCCAGTTTCACCATCGGGGGCAGAGAACTTCACTGAGTGCGGACTGAAATGGTTTCTGGAAAAGAGCGGTGGCACCGATGGCGATTCCACAGCGCAGTTATTAGGTTCAGTCATTCACGAATTTGCTCGCCTTAAAGTTGATGAACCGGCAATCACTGATGAACAATTGCAGCACAAGCTTCTTGAGTCATGGCCGCTGATTGATGATAGTCAAGGCTGGATAAGCCATGCCGCCCTTGCACGCGCACAAAAGATGCTGGAGCGATTCTCGGTATTTCACAGTAAGTCATTGGCCGATAACAACCGAAGCGTTGCTGGAGTTGAGCGGAGTTTTGAAATCACAGTAGGGCGAGCCATCATTCGAGGAAATGTAGATCGGATTGAAGTCGATAGCGATGGTAAGCATTACATTATTGATTTTAAGACTGGTAAGAAAGAGATTTCTGGCGATGATGCCAAAACAAACTTGCAACTTGCTTGTTACCAGCTCGGTGTTGTTCTAGATGGCTTTGCCGAGAAGTTAACATCAACTGCCGTCTCTGGCGCCCAGCTTGTCTATCTGGCAAGTAAAAATAAGAGCTATAGCACCCGCGAACAAGATGCGTTGGTTGATGTT
>CAIXKQ010000145.1 GCA_903920065.1 uncultured Actinomycetes bacterium | reverse complement strand
GCCATAACGCTTTAGACTTAGCGCACTGCCTGCCCGGTACCTGAAAGGACTGGAGCCATGAAAGTAGTAACAGATGTTGGCCAACTTCCTTCCGGCTGCACATTTGTTCCCACGATGGGCGCACTCCATGCAGGACATGCTTCACTGATGTCGATTGCTAAGGAGCACAGCGAGAACGTGGTGGTCAGCATTTTTGTGAATCCACTTCAATTTGAGAGTTCGGATGATTTAGCAAAGTATCCAAGAACACCAGATGCTGATATTGAATTAGCGGCAATTCACGGTGTGACACATGTGTGGTTACCACCGCACGCAGAGATTTATCCGAAGGATCACCCTGTTCTGACCGCTGGTCCAATTTCACATCTCTATGAAGGAAAATCTAGACCGGGGCACTTCGATGGTGTGGTCACTGTGGTTCGTAGATTTTTTGATTTACTCAAACCAAGTACCGCAATATTTGGAGAGAAAGATTTTCAACAACTAAAGCTTGTTGAGGAGATTGCAGGTGATGTAAAAATCATTAGAGCACCCATTATTCGCGAAGCTGATGGCTTGGCGATGTCATCCCGAAATATCCGATTAACCCCCGAAGGCAGAGCAGCCGCGGCAGTGATCTCACAAGCCCTATTTGCATCTGAGACTGAGAGTGAATTACGTAAAGCTCTGGCATCTCAGCCACTTCTTACCGTTGATTACGCCGATTTCATCGATGAAGAAAGCTTTCTCCCAGCAGGTGGAGATACAGCACACACTCGGGCAATTGTTGCCGGGTGGATAAATGGGGTCCGTTTGATTGACAATAGGCAGATGGTGCAGCGCTCATGAGATTACTAGCCCCCGCACCTGGCTGGACTGCGCAAGCAGATGTCATTGTTGTCGGCTCTGGTATCGCTGGCTTAACTACGGCGTTGCAATGTCGAACATTTGGTTTATCTGTTCTGCTTGTTACAAAAGCAAGTGTTGATGAAGGTTCGACAAAGTGGGCACAAGGTGGAATTGCTGCTGCCCTTGGTGATGGTGATTCACCTGAAGCGCACGAAAAAGACACTTTAGTTGCTGGTGCTGGGCTATGTGATGTTGATGCTGTTCGAGTATTAGTCACTGAAGGACCAGAAGCGGTACGCAAGCTCATTGAACGTGGTGCTATTTTTGATAAAGAAGCAAGCGGTGAGATCGCACTTACTCGCGAAGGCGGACATTTACGAAATCGCATTATCCATGCAGGGGGTGATGCAACAGGTGCTGAAGTTTCACGCGCCCTGCTTGCAGCCGTTCACAACGATCCAGAAATTGAAGTTGTTGAAAATGCACTTGTATTAGATGCGCTCAAGAACGATATCGGAGATATTTGCGGTGTCACTTTGCACGTGATTGGTGCCGGTAGTCGCGACGGTGTGGGCCGCGCAATTGCTAAGGCTGTTGTCTTGGCAACCGGTGGACTAGGACAAGTTTTTGCTCAAACTACCAACCCTTCTGTTTCAACCGGAGATGGCGTTGCCCTGGCACTTCGCGCCGGTGCCAAAGTTGCTGATGTTGAATTCATTCAATTTCATCCCACTGTTTTATGGCTGGGAAATAACTCTGAAGGCCAGCAACCACTTATCAGTGAAGCAGTGCGAGGAGAAGGTGCATACCTGCTTGATGATCAAGGAATAAGATTTATGAAAGAGATTCATCCGCTTGCAGAGTTAGCTCCACGCGATGTTGTGGCAATTTCAATTATGCGAGTAATGAATAAGAATCATGCACAGCATGTGTGGCTTGATGTGCGCCACCTGGAAGGATTTGAAAAGAGATTCCCCACCATTTATGCATCCTGTATTGCACATGGAATTAATCCACTCACAGAGTTAATTCCTGTAGCACCCGCTTCTCACTATGCATCCGGTGGTGTCCGAGTAGATCTCAATGGCAGGACGAGCGTCAATGGTCTCTATGCGTGTGGGGAAACTGCATGTTCTGGAGTGCATGGAGCAAATCGTCTTGCATCTAATTCATTCCTCGAAGGCCTTGTTTTCAGTGCGCGTATCGCATCAGATATT
>CAIXKQ010000144.1 GCA_903920065.1 uncultured Actinomycetes bacterium | reverse complement strand
CAACGCATGAGAATGCATCTTGAATCAGGGATGGCATTGTTAATACAGATGGTCCGGTATCAAATGAGTATCCGTCTTTTTTAAGCAGACCATTTCGCCCACCAGGCACAGATTCACGTTCAACGACGGTGACTTTTCGGCCGGCGCCAGCTAGTCGCATCGCTGCGCTGAGGCCAGCTAAACCGGCTCCGACAACAACAACATGATCAGTCGGACCTTTTACACGTGCAACCATTAGTGACTCCTGCGGATAGCGCTATCGGCAAGTGCCCATAGGAAAGGTTGGGCATCTGCAGCAATGGCAGATGATTGTGCGGCGGTGGTGGATTCTGTAGCAAGTTGCTCGATGAGCTTTTCTACATCAGCCACGGCGCCAGTTTCAGTGATGATGGTACGCAACTCCTCGATACGCTGCACGGTGAGAGTTGGGTTTCCAAGATCACGCTGCAATTCTCGCCGAGCTGGTGCACTGGCTTTTTCTAGCGTCATCGCCATCAATACCGTGCGCTTTCCTTCGCGTAAATCATCACCGGCAGGCTTTCCAGTCACATCAGGATTACCAAAGATTCCTAATAAGTCATCGCGCAATTGGAAGGCTTCTCCGAGTGGTAGCCCGTATGCCGAAAGAACATTGAGCAGTTGGCCATGCTCACTCTGCGCCGGGCTTGCAATCACTGCGCCTAGGTGAAGTGGACGCTCGATGGTGTATTTGCCAGATTTATACCGAGCAATACGTAGCGAACGTGCAACGCTAAATTCTTTCTCACCGGCTTCTCGCACATCCAGATACTGACCGGCCATTAATTCAATGCGCATCTCATCGTGAATACGAAGAGCTGCCATCAAGCTCTCGTGCGATAACCCTGAGTTATGCAACATGTGATCAGACCAGACCAGCGCCAGGTCACCGAGTAGTACTGCAGCTGCTGCGCCAAATTGTTCTGGAACGCCAGCTAATGAAGCCTGTCTGTGTAGTGATTCAAAGTGGCGATGTATGGCAGGTTTTCCGCGGCTGGTATCTGATCCATCCATGAGATCATCATGAATAAGTGCGCATGCTTGCAAGAGTTCTAGGCTGGCCATTGCACGAATATCTGTGCGAGTGGGCTTAGCGCCCGCGGCCATAAAGCCGGCGTAAGCAAAGAGCGGACGAAGTCGTTTGCCACCTTCGAGCAGATAATCTTCAAGTGCATCACAGACCGGAACCAACTCAGATGCGATGCTGGTTAGGTAGTCGCGCTGTTCTGCCAAGTAGTGGGTGAGCTCTTCCTTGACGGCGCTGCGCACGCTATCGATACTTGAAGTGAGCTCTTTATCCACGGCGCAACGATACTCTGAGGCAGTGGAGAAAAGCAGCGTGAGAAGTGGAGTTACGTACTCCTTTGAATTCTTCCCGCCTAAGGATGTCGAAGGTGAAGCGCGCCTCTGGTCGGCGATGTCGCAACTGGAATCAATCTCCCCTGACTTTATCTCTGTGACCTATGGCGCAGGTGGAAGTACGAGAGATCGCACCATTCGCATCACTTCTGAAATCACTGCGCGCACACATATTCCTACCGTTGCACACTTAACCTGTGTGGGTTCAACGCGTGATGAGCTAGGTGAGATCCTTGGAAAGTATCGTGATGCTGGAATCACAAGCATTTTGGCGCTGCGTGGAGATCCGGCCGGTGGACCACGAGCACCATGGGTGCCAACGCAAGGCGGACTCAATCACGCAGATGAATTAGTCACCATGGCAGCAGAGTTTGGTGGATTCAAAATCGGTGTTGCAGCTTTTCCTGATGGTCATCCAAGTTCTCATGGGGATATTGATAAAGATATTGATGTACTGCTGGAAAAGCAGCGACGCGGTGCGACGTTTGCAACCACGCAATTCTTCTTTGAGGTAGATAAGTGGAAAGCGCTGGTCGATAAGTTAGCGGCCAAAGGTTCCAGCCTTCCCATCATTGCCGGCATCTTGCCGGTGACAAATGTGAAACAACTTAACCGGATGGCAGAGTTGGGCGGAACACCGATTCCTTCATCCATTGCAGCGCGCTTTGCAGCGGTAGAAAATAACCCAGAAGATGTCAGTAAGTTAGGCGTGGAGATTGCCACACATCTCTGTCAGCAATTACTAGAAAGTGGAGCACCTGGACTTCACTTCTACACAATGAATTCATCGACTGCCACCCGTGAGATTTACGCACAGATTAAAGATGAACGATGAGTGCACTGACTGAGAAAGAATTCAAAGAGCGCTGGAGCGCTCTTCATGGGGGAGCCCCGATAAAAGGCGCAGTTGCAGGCTGGTTGAGTTTTTCCTATCAAGTTGCACGCGTCTGCACGGCGCTGAAGTTCACCCCAAATTTCTTAACTCTCCTTGGACTCGCAACTGCTGTTGCGATGGCATTTTCAACAAGTGCGGGCATCGCACTTGTTCTTCTCGCAGTCTCCCTCTTCTTCGATGGCATCGATGGCAGTGTCGCCATTGTGCAGGGGCGCGAAAGTAAGTGGGGCGCAGTTCTTGATTCCATTGCTGATCGCATCTCGGAAGCGTGCTGGCTCTACTTTGGTTGGACTGTGGGTATTCCGGCCTGGGCAGCAATTCTGATGTGGACGATTGCATCAACCCAGGAATATGCCCGGGCGCGACTTGCCTCCCTTGGTCACTTTGAAATTGGAGTTGTTACGGCAACAGAGCGACCGGTGCGAGCAATCTTCCTGGCACTTGTTCTACTAATTTTTATCCTAGATATTCCAGGAGTTACTTACATTTCCTACGCCTTCATACTTCTTCTGCTGGTCAGCTTCATGCAAGTAATGAGAGTTGCAAAGAAAACGCTGTCTTAGTCAAGAATTGCGTTAGCAACTATTTCGGCACTTAACCCAACTAGTGGCAAGCCGCCACCAGGGTGGGCAGAGCCACCAACAAGATATAGCCCTTTGATAGGAGAACGATTCTTAGCACGCGAAAATGCCGAACGCGCTCCATTACTTGAACTTCCATAGATAGAACCACCTGGTGCATGCACGCTCTCTTGTAAATCAAGTGGGGTGCGAATTTCAAGAACTTCTAGCCGATCACGTACTGCAATTCCAGCAGCCTCTATCTGATTGATGATTGAGTGGGCGTAGCGTTGGTTAAAATCAGCATCGCTCCAGTCGAAGCCATGTGCGTAAGCATCGTGGCGCGGTGCATTAACCAAGACAAACCAGGCTTCATGTCCGGCATCTTTAACCATCAGTGGATCTCGTGGGGCGCAGATATAAATAGTTGGTTTTTCAACGGGAGTTTTGCTGGTGAAGATTGATTCAAATTCAAGATCGTAATTTTCGGCAAAGAGAATTGTGTGGTGGGCAAGTGGTTCTGCAGTACTCGGCTTAAGACCCAAGAGCAGTGAAAAGCCAGCAAGTGATGGCTCTGATTTTGCGAGCTGCTTACGAATCCTTACCACTTTATTTGTCGGTGCCATCAGGTTGGTATAGACAAATTGGGCATCAGCATTTGCCACAACGCGATCAAATTCTTCATGATGGCCCTGGACCACCACACCTGTAACAGCACCTGACTTGGTTGTGATTTCATCAACGTAGGTATTTAGGCGAATAGTGACCCCAAGTTTTTCACAGCGTTCTGTAATCTTTTCAGAGAGCGTGCCAACGCCACCTTTCACATGCCAAGCACCAAATGCCTCTTCCACGAAGGCGATAGTGGAAAGCACAGCAGGGGCTACGCGTGGATCTGAGCCGCTATATGTTGCATAGCGATCCATGATCTTGGCCAAGTATGGATTGCGAATTCCGAGTCCGCGCAGAGATTTCCAGGGAGCAATCGTCTTGAGATCACGAATCAGTCGTGGTCGTTTAAGTAATGAGAGTGGAGATTTCAACTCTGATTCCACAAATGGTCCGCGCGAAACATCCCACATCGCCTCTGCCTGGCGCATGAGTTCATCCCATTCAAGTGCTGCTTCTTCTCCAAGTGATTCAGAAATTGCGGCCAGAGTTTTCTTACGAGAAAGGTTAGAAAATTTCACACTCTTGCCATCGTGAAAGCGATAATCAAAAGAAGGATTTACTTCTTCAATCTCAAGAACGCGCCCCATGACATCTCCGGTGCGCTGAAAGAAATCACGATAGACAGCTGGCAGAGTCAGAAGTGATGGCCCGGTATCAAATGCATAGCGGCCAATCCATTCAGTTCGGCACTTTCCGCCGGTGCGGTTGGAGCTTTCAAAGATTGTGACGAGATGTCCTGCTTTTGCTAAGCGGGCAGCGGTGCAGAGTCCACCAATACCTGCGCCCACAACTGCAATACGTTCAGGCTGCTTTACCTTTCCTACGTGTCCGGTCATACGGTGCGACCTTTCCACTGAATACTTCCGCGCTTGGCCCAAGAGTAAGCGATGAGATAGAGAAGAAGAGCTGCAGATAGTGGATGCAAGAGTGCGTAGAGCGGATTAGAACGAGCACGAATAGCGCTGAGTGCTCTCGTTAATGCAATAAAGAAGAAAGCGATCCAGCCGATGAAATAGCCATCGAGTATGAGTAGCAGTGGCGCTAGACCAGTTGCTGCAATAAACAGTGAGGCAACAATGGCGCCGAGTGCGCCACCGAATGCTTTGTGAAGAGATTTACCGTAGCCCTGGCGAATCTCATTAAAGTTTGTATACATGCGCGTGTGTGAAATCCCGGAACCTTCAGTCACAACGCCTGAAAACCCGGCGGTAATCAGAGACCTAGCAAGTTCTACATCATCAAGAATCTTGACTGAGACAGATGTAAAACCATCGATTGCAGTCAAAGCTTTGGCGCGGATAAGAAAGAACTGTCCATTAGAAACCGCGGTACTTCGATGTGGGACTTTTTCGGCAAGGCGCAGAATGACAGTGCTCATCCAAGACCAGTGAAGTAGTGGCTGAATCAATTTTTCGCCTAAAGTGCCTGCCATTTGGCGCGGGTATGGTGAAATAAAATCCAGTGATAGATCTTGGAGTTGATTGACCGCACGCGCAATGGCATCGGGTTCTAATCGCACATCGGCATCGAGGCAGATGATGACTTCACCTGTGCTTCTTGAAAAGCCAGTGTGGAGGGCAGAGACTTTACCGAGCCATCCTTGGCGCGGCCCATCGGCCTCAATCACAGAAAACCTAGAATCCGAGTTGATTGCTGTTTTGAGCACCTCGGCTGTGTTATCAGTAGATTGATCATTAATGATGATTACTTCAAGCT
>CAIXKQ010000143.1 GCA_903920065.1 uncultured Actinomycetes bacterium | reverse complement strand
TACACCGCTGAATGGCGTGGAGAATCACGCGGTTGGAAAGCAAATGATCCAGCTGTATTCCCTTGCTATGAAGAAGCAATCAAGTTGGGCATCAAGAACATGCACTTCCATAAGGGCCCAGCTGTTGAGCCTCTTTCAATGGAGAAGTTCGATGTCTATGACATTGATGAGCCTTCATCACTCTATCCAGAACTTAACTTCATCGTCGATCACATTGGTCTTCCACGTCTTGACGAGTTTTGCTGGATTGCTGCACGTTCAACAAACGTTTATGCATCTCTTGCAGTTGCTAACGCGTTTATTCACAAGCGTCCACGTTACTTCGGCGAGATGATGGCAAATCTTCTCTTCTGGCTTGGCGAAGATCGCATCATTTGGGGTACTGACTTCCCAATTTGGTACCCACACTGGATTCTTGATGAGTTCATGGAATATCAGATTCCTGAAGATATCGCTGAAGAGTTCGGCGTTCAGCTCACTCCTGCAATCAAGGAGAAGATCATCGGTGGAAACGTCGCACGTCTATACGGCATCGACACCGCTGCAAAGCTCAAGTCAATTGAGAACGATGAATTTAGCCAACGTCGTAAGGAATTCCTTGCGAACAAGGCTTCCTACGTCGGTGCTTAATTCTTAAGCGACCAATTAGTTACTAGTAGTTACTAAGAAAAGAAAGAAGTCATGTCTACAACATCTATGAGTATCGAAGAAGTAATTCGTGATGCGGCAGGTAGTGTTCCCGATCCTGAAATCCGCAAGACCATGGGTCAGCTAGGCATGATTGATGAAGTTGAGATGGGGGAGGGTGGTAACGTGATTATCCGTTACCACCTGACCTCGCCTCTCTGCCCTTCCCCTTTCGCCATCTCAATCGGCAAAGAGATGAGACGTCGCGTAGAACAGATTGAAGGAGTAACTCGCTGCACAGTTGAACTGCGCGATCACTTCATCGCAAAAGATATTGCCGCCAAGGTCAATGAGGGTGAGATTGCAAAGGATGCACCACCATGGCTATAAGGTATGAAAGCGGTAGTACCTACTTTCCTGGCTATGAGACAGCAGAATCAACTATCGAGTATTTATCAGCAGAAGAAGTAGCGCGCAGATGTCTTAAGAATCGACGCGAACTCTCACTCTTAGAAGTACCGTCTGTGATGCGTGTGGCAACTATTCTCGCCGAGCGCACAAGAAAACCAGATTTTTGGATTCGCAGCGCAGTGACAACCCTTGATCGATTCTCCCGCGAAGTCTGTGGTGGAGATCTGGAGTCGGCGCTGAAGGCTGGACAAGCAGATCCACTGACCGCAGAGTTACTGAACCAGAAGTATCTACAGCTGCATCAGGACCTCACTTCCGTCCAACTGGCATCACTAATTTTGGGACCAAAGCTCTGGTGGACATTTCATGGGGTAGATGTTCCTTGGGTAAAACAGTTCACTGACGTGCCTCGTTCACATATTGCAAACAGCACAAAGCGGGATTTTGATCCCACAACGCGTTTACTGATGCTCAGCCTGGTCGGCACAGGCCTTACCTTTGAAGAGCTTGAAAAGATTAAGGTCAAGGATTCTGGTTCACTAGATATCGATGGAAATCTTGTTGAAAATCCATACAGTGATCCACTTGTCTTGCAGGTGGAGACCGAAGAAGGTCCTCGTATTACCTTCTTAGGCGAAGAGGCTCGTGAGGCTCTCTCACTTCAATTAGCGCTTCGTAATCCCAAGTCAGAGGACCCACTCTTTGCTGATGCTGAAGATTTTAAACGCTTTATGGAGCACGCAGAGGCTCGAGGCAAGTCCATCATCGATACAGTCAACGATGTCAATGTCACCCTATGCAAAACTGTCGGAGATTTCTTCCTTGAGTGGGGGATTCCAGGACGTAATTTCTATAAGGAAAATGGAATTACTCGTCCCGAGGATTAAGAGTAAGTGCAATTGTTAACGCAGTGGTAAAGGGCCAGACTAACTGGCTTTAAATTTCAAAAATTAGTGATTATTTCTTAAAACTCCTATCCAAATGGGAGTTCCTAGTTTAAGTTCCTATCATGGTTAGCAAAAAGTACAGAGTTACTATTGCGATCATCTTGGCTTTTGCGAGCCTAGGAGCATTTAATTCTTTTGCTAACGGCTCGGAGCTATCGGATAGAGGTTTTTTGCTGGGCAATCCTTGCCTTGGCAGCAGCGAAACTTATACTTCAAGGTCCATAGCTATTGACACGACAACCGAAGAAGAAATCGCCGGTATTTGCTATCCGTCACGAAACATCCCTACAACCTTAATTTGGACTGAAGATCAGAATTCTCCAGCATCATATGAATACCCTGATTCCTCCACCGCTTTTGGGCGCGGCTATGGTGCAACATGTCCAGGAAAACCAAATCCAGAGCAGGAAGATTTCGTGAAGGTGTTTGCGGACACGGAATGTGATTTGGAAAAGAAAGTCTGGTGGAGTAAAACGTATCTCAAAAAAATTATTGTTGCAGATTTTCTACCGACTTCAACTCCAAGTCCAGAACCAAGTCCTAGTCCAGAACCGACTTCTAGTCCAGAACCGACTTCTAGTCCAGAACCAACTCCAAGTCCGGCGCCTTCTAAAGATGGAATATTGCCAAGTACTTCAAAAGAGTTTGTTAAATCTTCCATCTTGGCTGCCGCAACTTACTTGGCAATTACGACCTCTGCTGTTTTGAGAGCATCGATTCCAATACCTGATCAAAATCCAGCTAATTCACCAGGCCCAAACAATTCAAATTCATCAAATGTTCCTGAAGTCATGGAGTTGCGTAGTCGCCGTGAACGGAAAATTGGTTCTGGTAAAGGAATACGTGGTTTTTTTAGAGGCCCGATAATTTCACTGGATAAATGGTCATTCTTTACTGTCAAAGTTCCCGCCTTCATCCGCAAAATTGGAAAAATCTCACCACCCGCAGCAACAATTTTCGGTG
>CAIXKQ010000142.1 GCA_903920065.1 uncultured Actinomycetes bacterium | reverse complement strand
GCCTGATTGAGCCAACTGATGGCGAGATTTTTCTTGGGCAAGAGCGACTAGATGAAGTTCCGATCTGGAAACGTGGAATTGCGATGGTTTATCAGCAATTCATTAACTATCCTCACCGCTCAGTTCTGAACAACGTTGAATTCCCGCTGCTTCGCGCAGGGGTTTCCAAGGAAGATGCCAAAGCGCAAGCCATGGCGATGCTAGAAAAGGTAGGGCTCACTGAGTTTAAAGATCGCAAGCCAGCTCAGCTATCTGGTGGACAACAGCAGCGCGTTGCTATTGCCCGTGCGCTGGTTCGCAATACTCGAGTTATTTTGCTTGATGAGCCACTGATGAACCTCGACTACAAGCTGCGTGAGCAGCTGCGCGAAGAGTTCCGCGTGCTTTTCAAGGGCACTGCAGACAGTGTGACCATCTATGCAACGACTGAACCATCTGAGGCGCTCTTCCTGGGTGATGAGCTCCTTGTGATGCACGAAGGTCGCATCATTCAGCACGGTAAGCCTGCGCATGTCTTTGAAAATCCAGCCACTATCGATGTGGCACAGATTGTTAACGATCCTCCGATGACAGTACTGGATGCTGAAATTAAGGATGGCAAGGTCAATATTGGTAACTTGATTACCTTCCCAACTCCGGCGCACTTGAAATCTCAAAAAGATGGAAAGTATAAAATTGGAACACGTGCCAGCGAAGTGATCTTGGGTGGTAGTGAGAGCAACTCGGAAGAGGGCGTCGTTTCACTTTCCGAAGTTTCTGGCTCTGAGACCCTTTTATACGTCAAGCTCAATGTTGGTGAAGTGGTCCTGCAGCTTGAAGGAATTCACGATTACTACATTGGGCAACCAGTGACGATTTCGTTAGCACCTTCACGAATATTCTTATTTAACATGGACGGCACCTTGTGTGCAGCTCCAGGAAACTAGGGGTGAGTTAAATGTCGAAGATTACCTTCACCGATATCGGACAGTCCTACGATAAGAGCCCTAATCAAGATACCTGGGCCCTAAAGCCAATCTCCATGACTCTAGAAACAGGTAAGTCTTACGCACTGGTAGGTCCATCAGGTTGCGGCAAGACCACCATTCTTAACATTATCTCTGGCATCGTCACTCCCTTCCAGGGCAGTGTCTCATTCGATGATGTTGATATCACTAAGTTGCCAACGGCTAAGCGAAATGTGGCACTGGTATTTCAGTTCCCAACTATCTACAAGTCAATGACGGTAGAAGAGAATTTGGCATTCCCATTGGTCTGCCGTAAATGGGAAGCTGCCAAGATCAAGAGCCGCGTGGGAGAGATTGCCGAGCAAATCGGTATCTCACATAAGCTCAATCGATCTGCAAATAAACTTGGCGCAGATGAGAAGCAGCTAATCTCACTAGGGCGTGGACTAGTGCGCGATGATGTCACCGCACTTCTTATGGATGAGCCGCTGACAGTTATTGATCCGCAGTTAAAGTTCGAACTTCGCAAGAAGATCAAGCAAATTATTGCCGGTAAAGACATCACTGTCGTCTATGTGACTCACGATCAGTATGAGGCCATGACATTTGCTGACGAGCTACTTGTAATGAGCTTAGGTAAATTGGTCCAGCGCGGCACCCCAGAGGACCTCTTTGAGCGTCCAAATAGCAAATATGTGGGTAATTTTATCGGCTCACCTGCGATGAACTTCTTTAAGGCTGAAGTTGTTGATGGCTTTGCCAAGATTGGCGACTACACCTTGGCAGTTTCGGCAGATCTCAAGAAGCAATCAGATCGCTACCTTGAATTTGGTATCCGACCAGAACATATTGAAGTCCATGATGGCACTGGTGAGAACATCATCACCGCAGACTTCTATAGCCATGACGATTTAGGTTCAACACGAATCCTGAACTGTCGTTTTGGTGGGGAAATTATTAAGGTCAAGGTTGCGCGAAGCTTCCAGATCCCAGAACACGGCCGAATCAATATCAAATTGCCTAAGAAGAATTTGCTGGCCTATCGAGAAGGTCTGCAAGTCCTCTAATATAAAGATTTGTTATATACATATTTGAAAGCTAAAAAGTACGCGCTCATTTTTTGAGTGCTTGTCCTGCTTTCCCCTTGGATTTGCTCTTCTCCTAGCGGCAAACTCACAGCCATTTCGGATTGCGCCCCCACCGGGGCGCAGTTACGATTTCCCAACGGATTCGCAGATGATGTGAATCCTCTTAGACGCACACGAAGGGGAACACATGAAGGACGGAAAATTTGTTCTCGATGCGCATACCGGTTTCTGGGATGCGAGTAAAGAGAACATCAAGAATGAATACGGTTTAGCTTTTGCCGAAACATTCTATGCATTTCAGACTGGTTTTAATCCACCAGATCCAAAATGGACAATGGACTTTGATAAAGAGTTCCGTAAGGTAGATCCAGATTGGTATCTCCACCACATGTTCGTACGTGGTGAAATGGATATGGCTATTCTTTCTACACAGGTGTTGATGGATTTCTATCACACAGGATTTACCAACGCTAAGCGCAATGCTGAAATGGTTGCTCGCGCACCAGAGCGTCTTATCGGTCTTGGTGGAGTAGATCCACGCGATAAGAACGCAACAAAGCAGATGCGTCAGCAAGTTGAAGAATATGGAATGAAGGGTTTCAAGTGGTACACCGCTGAATGGCGCGGAGAATCACGCGGTTGGAAAGCAAATGATCCAGCTGTATTCCCTTGCTATGAAGAAGCAATTGCAATGGGCGTTAAGAACAT
>CAIXKQ010000141.1 GCA_903920065.1 uncultured Actinomycetes bacterium | reverse complement strand
GATAAGAAGAGCCGTGGTCGCGAACCGATTACTGCTCGCCTGATGGCAGATCTCTTTAAGACAGCAGGAGCTGATCGACTTATGGTTGTCGATCTTCACACTTCACAAATTCAAGGATTCTTCGACGGTCCAGTTGATCACCTCTTCGCACTACCAATGCTGGCAAATTATGTCGGCAGCAAAGTTGACCGCTCCATGCTCACGATCGTTTCACCAGACTCAGGTCGTGTTCGCGTTGCAGAACGTTGGTCAGAACTTCTCGGTGGCTGTCCTATCGCATTTATTCATAAGACTCGCGATCCACTCATTCCTAATGAGGCAGTTGTCGGAAAAGTTGTTGGAGATGTCACAGGGCGCACCTGCGTTGTTATCGATGACATGATTGATACCGCCGGAACAATTACCAAGGCAGTAGACGCACTCTTTGAAGGTGGCGCAAAAGATGTCATCGTGGCAGCAACACACGCGGTCTTTTCCGGCCCAGCAGTTGATCGTCTTAAGGAATCACGAGCAGTAGAGATAGTCGTGACAGACTCACTTCCGCTCTCTGAGGACCAGAAATTCGACAAGCTCACAATTCTCTCAATCGCCCCCCTCTTGGCTCGCGCAATCCGCGAAGTCTTCGAAGATGGCTCAGTAACCAGCCTTTTTGACGGACATAGCTAACTCACGCTAATCTTCACCTTGTTCCGGCGAGGGTGAAATTTATCCGTGATCGACGGCGTAGGCATCAACTCCTGCTGGAACTTCGCAACATAAAGAAGTATCTATTAGAGGAGCTTTAACATGGCAGAAGTATCAATCAAGGGAACTACACGTACTGAATTCGGCAAGGGCGCATCACGTCGCGCACGCGTTTCAGGTCTAGTCCCAGCTGTTATCTACGGCCATGGTGAGAAGCCAGTTCACATCACTCTTCCAGCACGCGAACTCGGTGTTGCACTTAAAGAGTCAAACGTTCTTCTTAATATTGATATTGATGGAAAGACAGAGCTCACCCTGCCAAAGTCGATTGTTCGCCATCCACTTAAGCAGATCCTTGAGCACATCGATCTCGTACTAGTGCGCCGCGGTGAGAAGGTAACTGTTTCAGTTCCTGTTCACACAGAAGGTAAGCACGATCCAGACGGCATCCTTGAGACACAGCACAACTCAATTGAAGTTGAAGCTGAGGCAACTGCAATTCCTAAGTTCCTAACTGTTGATATTGAAGGAATGACAGCCGGAACTTCAAAGTACGCATCCGATGTAGTACTCCCTGCGGGAACAACGCTAGTGAGCCCAGCGAACACAATCATTGTTCACTTGTCAGAGCGTTCAACAATCGTTGAAGAAGTTGCAGTTGTGGCACCTGCGGCCGATGATGCTGCTGCGGCGGCACCTGCTGCAGATGCAGAGAAGAAGGACGCTTAACACTTAGACTTTCGCATATGACGTGGTTGGTAGTGGGGCTCGGTAACCCGGGCGATGAATACGCTGCCACCCGTCACAATGTGGGTCAGATGGTTATCGACCATCTTCTTAAACGTCACAATCTAAAACTCTCATCCCATAAATCGCGTTGCGATATTGCCGCCTTCAAGTTAGGCGTTGGTATTGATGCTCACTCAATCATTCTGGCTAAGTCCAAAAGTTATATGAATGAAACTGGCGGCCCCGTTAAAGCGCTCGCCTTTTTCTATTCAGTAGAACCAGAGAAAATCATTGTTCTCCACGATGAGTTAGATATTGGATACGCAGCTATTCGAGCAAAGCTTGCGGGCGGTGATAACGGCCACAACGGTTTGAAATCTCTCACATCTTCATTCGGAACGGCAGAGTATTTCCGTATTCGACTTGGCATCGGCCGCCCCATGGGTGAACAAGATCCGGCAGACTTTGTGCTCAAGCAATTTAGTAAAGAAGAGAAGAAATCACTCGAGGAGTTTATTGATCGAGGCGCGGACTGTGTTGAGTTCTTGATTGAAAAAGGACTTGATTTAACTCAAAGTAAGTTCAACAGTTAACTCAGAGTACTTATTAGACCAGTGAACCTCTGAGTTCAAATGCATGAGCAACACGACCCACAGCTACAACAAAGGCTGCAGTACGCATGTCGACCGAGTGCTTCTTCGAGACCTCCAAGACATTAGTAAATGCTAACTCCATTCGGGAATCCAACTCTTTCCGGAATTTTTCGATTGGCCAACTAAATTCCTGAATATTTTGAGTCCATTCGAAGTAAGAGCCCATAACTCCGCCAGAGTTAGCCAAGATGTCGGGAACAATTACTACACCTTGAGTTCGTAGTTCTTTATCGGCCGCGAATGTAATTGGTTGATTTGCACCCTCGATAATGAATTCAGCCTTAATCTTGGCGACATTTGCTTCATTGATCACACCACCTAAGGCCGCGGGAATTAACACATCGCACTGTATTTCTAGAATCTCGGCGGCACCAACTCTATTATCGGATTCGACTGTCTCTAAACTCTTATGTGAAAAAATGGATGCAATATCGATGCCTTTGTTGTTTACAATTCCACCAGAAACATCAGAGATCGCAATAACTTTCATTCCCAATTCTTGACAGACCAGTGCAGCATAACGCCCAACATTTCCAAATCCTTGAATGGCAACAGTGGCACCGTCAACTTTCATCTTATGCTTTTTTAGTGTTGCAGCCGCAATCATTGCAACACCTCTACCTGTCGCTTCTTCACGACCAGGTGCACCGAAGAGCTCCACAGGTTTTCCTGTTACGCATGCAGGTTGAAATCCTTCAAGGCGATGGAATTCATCCATCAGCCAAGCCATTGTTTTTGCATCTGTTCCCATATCAGGGGCTGGAATATCGCGATGATGACCCAACACATGAACCAAGGATCGAGTCCAACGACGAATGATTTCTTCCTTTTCGATGTTTGTTAGAAGTGAAGCATTCACTGCCACACCACCTTTTGCACCACCAAATGGAACATCGATGAGCGCTGTTTTCCACGTCATCAGTGATGCCAAAGCGCGGACTTCATCGAGATTTACATCTTGATGAAAACGGATGCCGCCCTTACGTGGTCCACGCGCACTTGAATGTTGAACTCGATATCCTGTTAAAACTTCCACATCATCGCCACGACGAAGCGGAATAGAGATGACTACTTCACGCTCGCAGGTGCTGAGTGCACTAATCAGGCCCGGCTTTAAACCGAGAATTTCGCCAGCCTGTGTAACCTTCTGATTAACTTCTTGAAAAGCTGATGAATGCGAATTAGTCATGTATGAAATCTACGGATAAGAGAAATTCGCCGAAAGTGAGATTTGGTTGACTTATCGTGAAATTAAGGTAAACAACGCCCAGACTTAAGCGTGTGATTCAGCCGGTATTTCGAAGTCCCGCTGCAACACCGTTGATTGTGAGCAGTAATGCACGGATCAAAGCTGGGTCGGCCTTCTCGCCTTGTTCGCGCACACGGTTAAGAAGTGTGACTTGCAGAAGTTGGAGTGGAGCAAGATAGGTGTCGCGGACTTGCAGTGTGCGAGCCAAGACTGGTTGGTCTCCCAGCAATGAAGTTTTGCCGGTCAGGGTGAGAATCTCGGCAACGGTGAGTTCAAACTCTGCTGTGATGACATCCAGGAAGTGATGTAGCTCTGCCGGAACGAGGGTTTGAACATAATGTTTTGCAGTAACAAGATCAGTCTTTGCCAGAGTCATCTCCACGTTGCTGATAAATGTTGAGAAGAAGTGCCATTCAGAAAGCATCTGCTTAAGCACATCTGACTTGCCGGCTTCACGAGCAGCTTTTAACCCCGAGCCCACACCAAACCAACCAGGAACAATCTGACGAGATTGAGTCCAGCCAAATACCCATGGAATAGCGCGCAGTGAATCAAGACCAGCTGCAGCATCAGGGCGACGCGACGGACGTGAACCGAGGAAGAGATTTCCAAGTTGTTCCACGGGGGTTGAGGCATAGAAGTAGGCGGGAAGATCTGGATGATCAACGAGTGCGCGATAGCGAGTGAAGGAGTTGTCACTTACTAAGTTCATGCAGTCATTCCATTTTTGCAAATCTTCAGCGCTCTGTCGCGGCCCGCGATTAAGAATTGTTGCCTCAAGTGATGCGGCCAAAGTGAGTTCGACATTCTCACGCGCAAGTGCTGGCAGGGCGTACTTATCGGAAATAACTTCACCTTGTTCAGTCATCTTGATTTGGCCATCAACTGAACCCCAAGGAAGGGCAATTAGTGCGTCATATGTCGGTCCGCCACCGCGGCCGACCGAACCACCACGACCGTGGAATAGACGAAGTTTTACGCCGTGCTTCATGGCAACATCGCGCAGGATGCGCTGTGCGCGGTGAATCTCCCACTGCGATGTTGCGATTCCAGCATCTTTATTTGAATCTGAGTATCCGAGCATTACTTCCTGCACATCACCGCGAAGTGCGACCAGGGTGCGGTAGGTAGGGTTAGCTAATAACTTCTCAAGAATTTCACCTGCTGCGCGCAGCTCTGCCACAGTTTCAAGAAGTGGCGCGAATCCAATCTTGGCAATCTTCTTATCAATATCAACAAGGCCTGCCTGCTTACCTAGAACAGTTGCTGCGATGAGGTCATCGGCGCCCTTTGTCATGGAGACGATGTAGGTTTCAATGACTTCTGAGCCAAAGCGTTCAATCAGATCTGCAATTGCCACAAAGGTATTGAGTGTTTTAGCACCCGCGGCATCTAGCTTTGAGGCATCAAGGCGCGCAGAAGATGCAAGCTGAGCAATGAGAATTGGGAACTTTTCTTCATGTGAAAGTTCTGCATATTTTCCACCAATCATCTGCTGCAGCACCTTGTGGTGAGCATCAGAATGCTCGCGAATATCGAGGGTGGCATGAGTGAGACCAAAGGCAGCTACTGTGCGAATGGTGCGTTCAAGTAAGCCAGTTGCAAGGAGTTCACCGCGATGGGCAAAGAGTGAATCGCGCATGAGTGTGAGATCTGCCAGTAGTTCGGCAGTGTTCTTGTAATCACGGCCCGGAACATGTGGACCACGCACGGCATGACGCTGGCGAGTAAAGGCAAGGCGATGCACAATTGCAGTGGCCTTTAGTCGGTATGGCTCTTGCACGTTCAGGCGCAAGAATCGCTCTTCAAATTCTGGAATATTCTTCAAATCTTTTTCAACAGACGCGCTCAGTTCAGGCGTAGCACCTGCAATACGCGTAGAAACTGAGAGCATCTGACGGAGCTTGTTCATGGCCGCAATCGTGGTTCTAATTGCATGGCCAACCTGAAGCACCACAGCATCTTCGGTAATTGCCGGAGTGATATTTGGATTTCCATCACGGTCACCACCGATCCAGGTTCCAAATGTTAAAGGTCTGGATGTCACTGGCAATTCAATGCCAAGCCTTTTTAATTCGCGGGCGAAGTCGTTGAGAACTTCAGGAACCGTGGTGGTGGCAAGGTCATCGAGGTAATACAAGGCGTTCATCGCTTCATCAAGTGGCTCTGGGCGATCTAGTCGCAATTCATCTGTCTGCCAAAGTAGATCAACAGTTTCAGCTAAACGCTCATCTTGCGTAACACTGGCGGGGGTATCAAGAAGTGAAGCGATTTCACCTAATTTACTTAAGACAGAACGACGAGCTGCTTCAGTGGGATGGGCGGTAAAAACTGGTCGCACATCTAATTCACTAATCCACTTAACGAGATCTTCGTGTGAAATTTCGTGTCCTGCAACAGGATTAGCAATCGCATCTTCAATCTTGTCGATTGCGCGTGTAATCCAAGAACCGCCTTCGGCGCGAACTTCGGCTAGTACGCGTGAGCGGTGCACTTGCTCGGCCACATTTGCCAGATTGAAGTAGGTACTAAATGCACGTACTAACTGCACGGAATCTTCGACGGAGAGCTTTTCCAGAATCTCTACGCCGCCACCTTCGCGCACACTCTTTCGCACACTCTCAACAAGTTCAAGTAGCTCGGGACCTTCCTGGCGAACCAGGGACTGACCTAAGAGATCTCCCAAATGACGGACATCGGCGCGAAGAGTGGCATCATCTGATGCAATCAAGCTCTTGGCTGCGTCCGTTGATTTGGTGCTCATTGGAGAATTCTCACATACATCTAGTCATCGCTAGACTGTAATTACTAGCCCCCCTTCTTTTTGAAGAGGGGCCTTGCGGCGTTTTTCCGGCAAGACAGTTCATACCGAGGAGGCTTTGATGCGCGGGTTAATACAACTTCTGCAGCGCGATGATGAAGTGACCTCGGCTCTTGCTGATAGCGAAAAAATTATTGCTCCTTCTCCAACCTACCCATTTCTCTTGGCAATCAGAGCCGCCAGCAAGCCGCTACTGGTCATCACCAGCTCAAGTAAGGCCGCTGAAGATCTTGCCGATGAATTGAAATCTTTACACTCAGAAGTATTTGAGTTTCCAGCGTGGGAGACCTTGCCGCACGAAAGGTTGAGCCCTCGTAGTGACACGGTGGCTAAACGGTTAGCAACGCTCTATGCGCTAAAGACTCCGACAGGTAATCCCATTGTGGTCGCACCTATTCGAGCAGTCATTCACAGATTCATTGCAGATCTTGCTCACACTCCGATGTGGACTCTTGAAATCGGGCAAGAGATAGCGCTGACTGATTTAGCAACGCACCTGACTGCACTGTCATTTACCCGTACCGATCTTGTGGAAAAACGAGGCGAGTTTGCGGTGCGAGGTGGCATCGTCGATATCTTTTTGCCGCTTGCCGCGCACCCTGTGCGCATTGACTTCTTCGGTGATGAAATTGAAGAGTTGTCATATTTCGATGTTTCAGATCAGAGAACTACATTGCCAGTAGTGGGCAAACTTTCAATCTTGCCTTGCCGTGAACTCTTACTCACTGATGCGATTCGAGAGCGTGCAGAAGCTTTGAAAGAGCGATACCCATCTGCGATTGAAATTCTCGACAAAATTACCGAAGGCATGATTGTTGATGGAATGGAATCTCTGGTTCCACTACTGACCGATGACTTTGAAACAATTTTGGATCGATTACCTGAAAGCTCGGAAGTCTTTTTCTTAGATCAAGAACGAATAAAGTCTCGAACATCTGATCTGATTGAAACAAATGCTGAATTCTTAGCTGCCTCGTGGTCAAGTGCTGCCATAGGTGGCAACGCGCCATTGCCTGTTGAGAAAGTAACTTTCTTAGATTGGTTGGGACTTGAGCAAGAAATGAGCCGGCTATCAATCCCGGCTCGGTCGCTAAATTCTTTTGGTAGCGATCTTGATTCCAGTGCCGTGTTCTTAGATTTTTCTCCGATTGATCCCATGCGTGGGGATGTCCAAGCTCTCTGTGAATTACTACGCAATGCTTTAGAAGCTCACGAGAGCGTGATTTTTTCAACTCCGGGACATGGAATGGCGGAGAGATATGCCGGAATCTTTCGTGATGCTGACTTGCCAGTGCAGATGACTGCCGAGCTTTTAGCACAGCCCACGAAAGGCGCAATTCATATAACCCAATCTGTCATGGGTTATGGATTCGCAAGTAGCCATGCCGAAGTTCTTTTCGTGACAGAACGTGATTTATCGGGAAGTAAAACAAACACCAAAGATGGTGCGCGCATGCCATCTAAACGCAAGCAAGCAATTGATCCGTTAGAACTACGAACCGGTGATTTTGTTGTGCACGAGCAACATGGAATTGGTAGATATATCGAGCTAGTACAACGCACCGTGGCAGATGTGACGCGCGAATATCTAGTTATTGAATATGCCTCAGCAAAACGTGGTCAACCAGGAGACCGAATATTTGTTCCCACGGATACGTTGGAGCAGATCAGTAAGTATGTGGGCGGAGAAACTCCCACGGTGCATCGCATCGGAAGTGGTGAATGGCTTAAAGCTAAGGGCCGTGCCCGCAAGGCTGTTCGCCAGATTGCGGGAGAGTTAATTCGCTTATATGCCGCGCGCACCAGCGCACCTGGCTATGCCTTCTCACCTGACACTCCATGGCAGCGAGAGTTAGAAGATGCTTTCTCTTACATTGAAACCCCAGATCAACTTTCGACCATAGAAGATGTGAAGCGAGATATGGAGCGCCCATATCCGATGGATCGAATCATTTGCGGTGATGTGGGCTATGGAAAGACTGAGATTGCAATCCGAGCAGCCTTCAAGGCTGTTCAAGATGGCAAGCAAGTTGCGGTGTTGGTTCCCACAACGCTCCTTGTGCAACAACATACAAAAACTTTTGCCGAACGTTATGCCGGTTTTCCCATAAAAGTTGCTGGGCTCTCGCGCTTTAACACAGCGAAGGAGAGCAAAGAGATTTTGGCTGACTTAGCGCAAGGATCGGTAGATGTTGTAGTGGGCACACACCGCATCCTGTCCAACGATGTGCAATTTAAAGATCTTGGCCTTGTGATTGTCGATGAGGAACAACGTTTTGGCGTGGAGCAGAAAGAATCATTAAAGAAGATGCGCACAACAGTTGATGTGCTGGCCATGTCTGCCACCCCTATTCCGCGCACGCTAGAGATGGCTGTTACCGGAAT
>CAIXKQ010000140.1 GCA_903920065.1 uncultured Actinomycetes bacterium | reverse complement strand
TTGATATTGATCAGATTTCCTGGAACACCTGGCGTCTACCTGATGGCACCTGGCATATCGAACTCTCATACCCAAATCGCGATGGCAATGGTGTCGCCACCTGGAACTTTGATTTAGCTCGCCGCGCACTTGATGCCAGCGATGCTAATGGTGCGTGGCTCATTGATGAAGATGCGCCAGCGCAACCAGTCTCATCTGGAATCATCCACTCTGAACCTACTCATCCTTCTCGCATTGCCGAGATTCTTGAAACACTTCCGGTGGAGGCTCCAGTAGAGAAGATTGAAACTCCTCGTCTTGCAGTAATCCGCGAGACTCCCACACCAGCGGACTCCCAAGATGGAATTACTGCTCGAGCAAAAGTTCCTTCATGGGATGAAATTATGTTTGGCCACAAAACGCAAGAGGAACCAGAAGAGAACTAGTTAGCAACTTTTACTAACAGCGGCACCGAACTCTCAATTTCCGAATCTCCACCGTGATGGCCCACCATCTCGCCCTCTTTATCTGCCCGCTCCGGATCAAGTAAGACCAGGCCATCTTGAGCAATAGCAATCACATCACCTGCGCGCTCTGCGGCAGCTTGCGAAACTTCTGCCCCAAAGAGGCCTGATGATATTGCAGTAGCGCGAGAGTGCAGCGTTACTTTCTCACCAAAGAATTCACTCCATCTATTAATTACTTCAGCAACTGCCTGCGGTGAATCAGCCTTCTGTCCCAAATATAAATGGCGTGCTCGAGGCTCGCCAGCAATGACGGCAATATCAGTCAGTAACTCATTGTCTTGCCCCAGCACAACTTTCTCGCCCACGTTAATCATTCCGTGGTCTGCGGTGACCCAAATTCTGGTTCCGCGCGGTACTTGCTCAATGAGCAGCGCCACTAGTTGATCAATACTTGTGAGCGCAGCCAGCCATTTATCAGAGCCCACGCCATCTGAGTGTCCGGCCGAGTCAAGATCATTGACATAGAGATAGACAAATGAGGGGCTCACCTTCAACGCGTCAATAGTCTCTTTCAATAAATCGGCGGTGATATTGGCACCTTTGTAATGCGCCCCGCGAAAGACTGCGCGGGTAAAACCAGAGTTTTCATATCGCTTAGCTGCCACGTGTGTAGTTGTAATTCCAGCTGCCATCCCTCGTTCAAAGAGAGTGGGAACTGGCTGCCAAATAACTGGGTCAACTCGTTCATCCCATTTAAGAGTGTTCAGTATTCGTCCCCCACTGCGCGGAACTTGCACGGTGTAACCGAGCATTCCATGGGTGCCAGGCATTTCACCTGTTGTCAGCGTTGCCAGACTCGTTGCAGTTGTTGACGGAAATGATGTCTGCACGGTGGCATGGGACACCAGTGAAGCAAGAGTCGGTGCTACAGATGAGTACTTTTCTAATACATCTGCGCCAAAGCCATCGATCAGAAAGAGGAGTTCACGACCTGATGGAGATTGCCCGGCGCTGATTGAATCTGCTGCACTTGCTAGCCCCAGTGAAGAAAAGATTGATGGCATGATTTGCGACAAGTGCACCGAGGTATCTTCTCATGAGTGCTAACTCATGGCCTCCGAAGGCGTGTAGGTACCAAGATTTAGCACCATGCCTTGGCAGAATACGCGCCATGGCAACGAAGAAGGCAGCAGCTCCCAAGAAGACGGCAAAGCTAGCCGGACCAAAGCCGGGTGAATTTCCAGGCAAGATCGTTGATATCGATGTCTCATCTGAAATGTCAGAATCATTTTTGGAATATGCGTACTCAGTTATTTATTCACGTGCGCTACCTGATGCGCGC
>CAIXKQ010000139.1 GCA_903920065.1 uncultured Actinomycetes bacterium | reverse complement strand
TTTCTAGATCTACTTGGTCTAGAGAACAGTGATGTGCTGGTGTGGTCAATGCGGATGATTGCGATAACACTTTTTGCCCTAGCGGGAAATATGTGGAATAACTCAAGGAACAGCTCTGATCGTGGTGTGGGAAACGTTGCACAGGTGATGTGTGTGAGTGCTATTGGCTTAGGAGTACTTACTCTGCTGATCCCAGGAGAGATCACCTGGTTTAGCTATCTCTATGCAGCAGTTGGCTTTGGCTTTGGGCTTACTTACTTAATCAACATCCTGCGTCGATAAGTTGTATTAATCCTCTTCATCTAAGCGCTTAGGGTTTGTAAAGTTCGCCACCCTGCGCATCATCTGACCGTTTAATCCCCCAGCTGCTCTGTTTTCAAATTGCATGCGGCGGTATTGGTTATCAAGGGTATCTAGACGTTCTTCATGCAAGTCATTGCGTGAGCCTCTAGAAAAGAGTTGCTTGAGTTTTTGTGTGAACCTCATGGGACAAGTTTACGCAGAGTGATTACAAAAAAGTAGCCCCGCGCGACGAACTGCGGGGCCACTTCACGTGCGTGCGATTGGTGGGAATCGAACCCACTACCTCAGATATCGTCAGAACTGCGCTCTATCCGATGAGCTACAACCGCACGCAATGTGCAAATTAGACTCTTCCGTTTTTCATCTGCTTCAGCATTATTTTCTGTGGATATCGGTGATACATTTTGATGTGTCAGAACTGTGCTTTAAAGCAAAAGCCCCGCAGATTAATCTCTGTGGGGCTTTTGCTTTCAATAACTACTTAATGAAGGTAATTACTTCTCCATCTACTAACTGTTGATCAGGCATTCCCTTTAACACATGCACCTTTGCCTCACCGACAACTACCCAGTGATCATCTCCGCTGCGCTTAACAATGGCTGTTAACTCATCAACGCCAATAAGTATTGAGTCATCAGGAACATGTAGCAATACTTTGGCCGCGCTTTCTGGAATCCACTTAAAGAACTTGTTGAAGTGCGGAATCACGCGGATCTCTGGAAGCAGGTTTAGTCCTGCAGTTGGTGACTTTTTAAGTAAGCGAAAGTTTGGGATGTGTGAGCTTAAAACCATCGCACCTGCGCTACACCCAGCAAGTGATGTACCGCTGCGCCAGTTTTCTTGGATTGCACTCCACAATGGCGTATCCATAAGAGTTTCTGCTAAATAGTGCGGGTCTCCCCCAGACATATAGATCAGCGCTGCATCTTTAATCAGAGCTGCATATTCAGGGTTGTTCGCATCTTCTCGGGTGAAGATCGGTAAGAAAATTGAATCAACACCTAATCGATCTGCTTGGGTCTTTCCTAATTGTTTCCAGTACTCAAGGCGGTCTGGGCTTTCTTTGCCAGCTGCTGTTGGAATTTGAACATAAACAGGTTTCTTACCGCTTTTGATTCCATCATCAATTAAAGATTTTTCGAATGTGGCCATTGCAGGCAGGTATTCACCTGAACCAACTAATGCCAGCGACCCATTCATAGGGGCAGTCTAGGCGCAGTTGTAATGAAAAAAGCTGGGGCAGATACCCCAGCTTCTCCCATACAGAGTATTTACTTTTGCTTTAGCGCAGCCCAAGTAAGAGGAATAAAGAGTGCTTGGATGATTATTGATCCTGTGGTGAAGGTATTTGGTGCCCCGTCAACGACATAGCTAAGAACTTGGCCGATAGTCCAACCAATAAATGTAAGTAACAAGAAGATTAGAACAGGCTCTTGGTACTTCTTATTAGATAGTGAGTAGAGAGCAAAGAGTGCCAAAAGTACTTCAGCACCTGTGAAGGCGCGCAGGTTAGACAAGATATTGATGCTCATGTTGTCTTCGCCAAATGCTGTTGCAGGGATTAGCAAGCCAGCGCCGGATAGAAATGTGCCGACTGTTCCCATAAAGACAAGTACGAATGTGCGGATATTTAGTTTCATCTGGAAAACATTCCATTCTGAGTTGGTTGGTTATACCTCAGAAAGAAATTGTTCAGGAATTTTTTAAGCCTTTCAAGCAACTCGCCACGTAATTAAGGATTTAATGAAGAATTCATCTAATGGCTTAGCCGGCGGTGCTCACATAATCTTTAAGAGCCTGACGCTCAGAATCTAGTTCGCTTACGTAGTTCTTGACCACATCACCGATAGAAACAATCGAGAGTAGGTTGCCTGTGGCATCTACAACTGGCACGTGGCGGATGCGAAGCGTGGTCATCATTGTCATTAATTCTTCAACCGTTGAATCAGCGGTGCAGGTGTGAACTTCAACAGTCATGATGTCTCGAACATGCATGCCCACCAATTGATCTAACTTGCCCGGCATAGCACGGACAACATCTCGTTCAGAGACAATGCCATCAACCTTCTTGCCATCACCAGAGACCACAAGTGCTCCAACGTGGTGGGTGTTAAGTGCGTTGACCAAATCATGAACGCTTGCACTTGCTGAAATTGTTTCAACTTTCTTACCTGCAATGATGCTGCTGATCTTCATGGAAATCCCCCTGCGCTGGTAGGTCGGTCCATAGTGCGCTTATGGCAGGTGGAATGCAATAGATGCGAGGTTAATTAATTTAATGCGACCAATATGCCAGCGGCAATGAGCGCTACCGCGGTGATAATCGAATTCTTTGTTC